>JBIPOM010000198.1:0-3763 GCA_044379175.1 Flavobacterium sp.
TTCCGTTTCAACATTAATTGAAGTTAGTTCTATTATTTTGATTCTCTGATTTATTTTGAAAAATAAGAAAGTCGAAACAAGAATTATGCTTAAAAATAATAACCATTTTTTTGCTTTTTTATTCATAATTACTTTTTTAAGTTGCGCGTCTAAACAGTATAACTAACCAATTTTAGCAGTAGCTTTTATAAATCAAACTAGTTTATAAATTATTTCTATTTTTTATAAGCGTCTGGAATTATATATGAGTTTTTTAGTTGTATGTTTTTACATTTATTTTCTTCGTACCATTCAATCCATTTTTTTCGGTCTTTCTTATATATGCCAAATGGGTATGATCGTGCATAATTCAAAATTTCATTTGTTGAAGTAGGCGCATAATTTGAAATAAAAATTACCGATTCCCTGAATTTTTCGCTCTGTGAAATAGTAATATTTTTATCAATGTTAACGATATGAGAAAAAAACAATTGCTTAAACTTTTCGTTTTCTTCACAATCACTTTTTGGTGTAGTAACTTTACAAGAGGTTAAAATCAGGATAACAAAAACTAATATTTTTTTCATAAGTTCTACTTTCTAAGATTCCAATAAAAATGCAGGTAAAGTTCCGGCGTTTGGCAAGGTTGCGAACTTCGGAATCGATTATTTTCTATCAAAGATAAAATTTCTTGCTAAATGTAAACGTGAATTTACTATAAAATTCGCAATTACTAGAAACGGCTTTTAGTGTGCTTTTTTTATTCTGTTTTTCTTAATGTCAAAATATGTTGCAAAGTCTGAAACTGGCTTTCCATTTAAATCAAATCTTAAGATGATTTTATCATCAATAATTATCAATGTATCAGGAATGAAATCATAACTATATCGTTTGTCTTCAAAGATTATTTTGTTGTCAATAATATGGTAATTCCCTTTATAGACATCCTCATTGAACATATTTGAAGAAACCATTTCAAATTTCTTATCAGCTCTTAGTGTTAAATGAATTGCAGATAAATCGTCCATCAAGGTTGCTTCCAATATTTTTTTACTTCTAAATACCTCTGAATTTATTAGTTCTGATGTCGAAATGATTCCTAAAATTAAAATCCCGATTAGAATACCCTTTCGATTTTTATTAGTTATAGACAAAACGAAAAATACAAAAAAAGCAATTACAAAAAGCAATAAAGGAATTACAGAAAAAAGCCATATTTTTTCCCAAAGGTAGTCTTGCAGGAAATAAGTTATCAGAAAAAGAGTTCCTGTCCCTAATGTAAATAAATGATATTTTGTGTTTTTGTCTTTCATATTAAAATGCACCATTACGATCCGGCGCTTAGCAAGGTTGCGAACTCCGGAACCGATTATTTTTATCAAAGATAAAATTTCTTGCTAAATGTAAACGTGAATTTACTACAAATTCACAATCTTGCCAAAGTGCTGTTAAATTCTTGCTTTTCTCCATTTGTAAAGTAAATTCCTTTTTCGATTATCTATATCATCAATTTGAATATTAGTAATATCATCAATTTTTAAAATTGAAATTCCTAAATCTTCTCCCATTTTACCCACGCAAATCATTGAAAAATCAGTTTCGGATACTTCTTTAACATATCCAGTTGAATATTCATCGTTATTAATTTGTACACTAATTATAACATCGGTTTCCGCTGTAAATTGTTGAATGATATTTTGATAGAAATTTTCACTTTCAAAAAAGTTTAATTTTATTTTATTCGGTCTATGAATTTCATCTGAATAATCAATTACAGATTGCATTGCTTTACTGTAATCGTCTTTATAGTCAATCCTTTGAAATCCACCGATTGGATGAATTATTATTCCATCATTTTTCCCATACTTTGTAAAATGTTGAATTGCAATAAATTCCTCAGAATATTCGGTAATATATCCAAACCAAAAAGTTTCATCTCCATATTTTGTAAAAGACAAAAGTTCTTTAGTATTCTTAGATTTTTCTAAAAGGTTAGTTAATAAATTCATTATTTAATTTTTTTAAGTCTAGTTTAATATTTCTATTCCAGTAAAATCTATGATTTTTAATATTTTTTTTTGTACGATTTTCCTTGAAGCTTCCTTGAAGCGTGTGTTAGCAGATGGCTTTTATTTTTCTCCGAGCCAAACGTCGCTTCCTTTTATTAAAAATATTTTTTCTGTAATTCCTTCTCTTACTTGGTTAATTTCTCTGTAAGGTTTTTTTAATTCGCTTTTTAACCATTTTTGTTCTTCTAAATAATCTTTGTCTGAAGTGAAATTTTCACGTAGATATTCATTTTCAAAAATTGGATATTCTTCAACTCTATAACTCCAATTGAAGTCATTTATTCTTTTAGATATTTTATCAAGTCCTGATTTCGCAATATTTTTTTCTATTTCTGGTTTGTGAAAAATATTTTCGTAATATTCAATTTTATCATTTATTGCACAAACTATTTGAGAATTATAAATATCTGGTTCAAATATCCAAATTTTTAAGTAAAAAGGTTTTCCAATCTCTTTTAGTTGAATATTCCAACTTTCGTAAATATCAAAAAACGATTCAATAATTTTCTTTCGGAGTTTTCCTTTAGGATTTGGGTAATTATGTATAGATATTGCAATTGGATTCCAAGGAAAAACTCTAAACTTAACATAATCTTTATTAGTTTTTTCTAGATAATCTACATCAATTTTTAGACTACAAATTTTCCAATTTTCGATTTGTTTAATTCTTCTTTTAATTCCTCGAATTTTTTTCATCAATAAAGTTTTCCTTTTTTCGTTTAGTTTTTCCAAGCTATCTGCTAACGTTTTTGGGCTTGGCGAAGGTGGCGATTTTCACCACAAATGTTGATGCGGAGAACCAAACTTTGATTAACCACAAATGTGTCTGCGGAGCACTGAACCGCCACTTTTGCCAAACCCGTGTTATAGGCTGCCTTTATTTCCAAAGCCGTTTCCATAATTTGCTAATTGCGTTTGGTTCTGATTGTCCTTTAATTCTTACACCACTGTCATTCGCTGTTTTTTCTGTCTACTGCGAAATTTTAGTATCGTCTTTTAACGGATAGATGCCAAATGTGTCGGAGGCATTTCCGTTGTAAACTCCGTCCCATCCTCTTTTACCATTGTCTATGAATGTTTGAAATTCAACTTTTTCATAGGCTGGAGTAAATATTTCAAACTCGTCAAACCAAATTTTTATGTCAATGTGCTTGTCGCCACCTTCTTGAAACAATTCAATACTATGTTGTCTCCCGTGTTTGTTTTCAGAATTAAAGTCAAAACTTAATTTGTCAAGCCAACTGTAATCACTTTCTTTCTTACAGTCTATAAACTCCCAACCATAAATTGAGCAGTGTCCAAATTCTTCAACCTTTTCTAAAATTTGTTCTGGTTCAAACTTTATTGTCGGTGCTGCTTTATCGTCCCAATGGCCAAGACGGTAAGATGCTATGAATTTTCCAACAGGTTTGAAAACAAATTGAACTCTATTGTCTGTCGGCACTTGCCCATTTTCGTCAATTGCGACAGGAGCAAAACTTACTGCAACAATTTCCTTGTCTCGGTGAAATTCCACACCAAGAAGTGTCGCCTCGTTAAGTGCTACATTTATTCCGTTTATTATGTCGTCAGAGTATGATGCCATTCTTGGTTATGTCGTTGTCTAAGGTAGCCTATAATGACCGCTCGGCTTTGTCGTCGTTTCAAGAGGAACTTGTTCCGAATTGAAATGCGTCAAAGGCGACAGTTGGGAGAACGTCGTGCGGAAGCAACGA
>JBIPOM010000051.1:0-13881 GCA_044379175.1 Flavobacterium sp.
CCATTCTGCAACATTTCCAGCCATATCATATAAGCCAAAGTCATTTGCAGGATAAAATTTAACAATTTGTGTAATATCAGCACCATCATCTGACCACCCAGCAATTCCGCCATAATCTCCTTTGCCTTGCTTAAAGTTTGCCAATTGATCTCCTCTTAATTGTCTTTTGCCTGAACGTGTATATTGTCCTTTCCAAGGATATTTCTTTTGACCTTTGTATATGTTATATTCTCTATTTCCTACTAAAGCTAATGCAGCATATTCCCATTCTGCTTCAGTTGGTAATCTGTATTCTGGTAATATAATACCTGAACTCCTTTGTGCATAAACATTTTTTGCATCCGTTGGAGTAGCACTTGCATTTCTACTTGACGTTCTTTGGCCCATTGGTTTCTTTAAAACCACATCATCTTTACCACCAAATGTTTTAGAAGGTGAATTAATGTAAGATTCGGTATCAAAGTTTGAATCAGCTGTTACTTCAGCACTTATTTTATTTCCTTTTTTCAAATACCCTTCTCTTTCAAGAATATTTTCATTAACACGGTTGGTTCTCCACTCACAAAATTCGGTTGCTTGAATCCAATTTACTCCAACTACTGGATAGTTGGCATAAGCTGGGTGTCTAAGATAATGGTTCGTCATTGTTTCATTATAACCTAAACGATTTCTCCATACTAGAGTATCAGGAATCACACCATTATAAATATTTTTGTAATTATCTTCGGTTGGGGGATATACAGATTTTACCCAGTATAAGTATTCTGAATACATCAAATTGGTAACTTCTGTTTCATCCATATAAAAGGATTGAACGTGTTGCTTAGTTGGTGTATTGTTCCAATCATGCATTACATCATCTTCAACTTTTCCCATTGTGAATGTTCCTCCTTCTATTGAAGTCATTCCTGGAGGTGTTTCCTGGGTTTTATATTTTGTGTTGTATTGGAAACCCCCTTTTTTATCGTTGATTTGCCATCCAGTTGCGCTAGAACCTCCTTTTGTGCTTCCGCTCTTGCTACAGCTGGTAAAACCTATTGTTACAGTCAACGCTAGTAACAATTTTAAAGTCATAATTTTAGTAACTTTCATACTTTTGTAGGTAATAATTTAAGTGTCGCAAGATAGTAATAAACCATTAATATGCAACAAAAAAATAAAAAAAAATTAAACAATAATTTTATGTAATAGTATTCATAACGAAAATTCATGTTAAATATTGTTTAAAGTCGTATAAAAATTTATTATTAGCAATATTTTAGTTTATTTTGCGTTATTATGGAGATGAATAAGAAATATATATTACTATTATTAGTTTCATTTTTGAGTTTTGCTCAAAACTCGAAAGACTTTTCACTGGTTTGGCATAATGATGTGCCTTTTGTTATTGGTTTGACTAAATACAAAATACCTCAGTTTCAATCTGAAAATTTTGAATTTCAAGAATCAAAAAAAGCGATTACATATATTAATAATATTGCAGTTGCTGGATTAGTATCCGAAAGAGATACATATATGACTAATATTGTTTTTGAATCCATAGATGAGATTGCCTTAGGTGATTTAAACAAAACGTTTATTTCTTCTAAAATTGATTTTAAGTCAAATTCATCATTTGCAAGAAATGACGCTTTTTTATCCTTTAGTTTTAACCCGATAATTAAAGAGAGCTCTGGGTATAAAAGAATAAAATCGTTTACTTTAAATTATTCAATTTTATCTTCCGATAGATCTGTTCAAAACATAAGTTCCATTCAAAATTCGGTTTTAGCTAACGGTACTTGGCATAGATTTTATATTGAAAAATCAGGCGTATATTTACTTAGTAAAAATTTTCTTCAAAGTTTAGGCGTTAACGTAGCAGTAGATCCTAGAAATATTAAAATTTATGGTAATGGAGGTAGAATGTTACCATTGTTAAATAGTATTCCATATCCTAATGATTTAGAGGAGAATGCTATCCAATTTGTAGGTGAAGAAGATGGTGTTTTTAACGAAAATGATTATATTTTATTTTATGCTGAAGGAGTCGATACATGGAATGAAGAGAGTTTAACTCATGTAAATCAATTTTCCGATAAATCATATTATTATGTTACCACTTCTAGTTCAGCTGGAAAAAGAATACAACCATATATTGAACCAACTAGTTCTTCATCTTTATTTATGACTAATTATGATGGATATCAATTTCATGAAGTGGATTTATTTAATGCTGGTAAAATTGGAAGAAGATGGTTTGGAGAAAAATTTGATTTAAATGATAATCAAACTTTTCAATTTGTTTTACCAAACTATACCGCAAATACTACTGTCAATTTTTCATCAAATTTTGCTGCTGTTTCTTTTGTTACTACTTCGTTTAAAGTCAAAGCCAATGGTATTGATATAGGAACAGTACCCATAAACGCAGCTACAGGTTCTACTCTGGGTTTTGAAAATATTTTAAATACCACTTTTATACCAACTTCGAATGCTTTTTCTGTTAATATAACATACCTTAATAATGGAGTGCCTTCTTCTAAAGGGTTTTTAGATTATATTATTTTAAAGTATAATGCAGAATTAAAAGGAAATGGAAAACAATTTTTGTTTTCAAATTCTTTAGTGAAAACTAATATCGGTGTTGGACAATATACTATAGCTAATGCTGCAAATATTAAATCGGTTTGGGAAGTAACCGATATATATAATGTATCCAAATTTGACAATACACAAAATACAATTACCTTTAAATTGCCCTTAGGACAGGATAAAAAATTTGTAGCATTTGATATTTCAGATGCTTATACACCACTAAAAGATAGCGAAACCAACGTAGCAAATCAAAATTTAAAAGGGACTATTTTTAAAAACAATCAAGGTGTTTTTCAAGACATTGACTATTTAATAATTACTCCAGAAAATTTAATGCCTCAAGCAGAAAATTTGGCTAATTTTCATAGGAATAATTCAAATATGAACGTTAAAGTTGTTCCATTACATATAATCTACAATGAGTTTGGTGGTGGTAAGCAAGATGTAGCTGCTATAAGAAATTTTGTAAAATATGTTTATAATAACGCTTCAAATACAGATAAAAAAGTAAAATATTTGAATTTATTTGGAGATGCTTCATATGATTTTAAAAATAGGATCCGAAATAATACTAATGTGGTGCCTATTTTTCATGGTTTTGATGTTTCACAATCGTTAAGTCCAAATAATATTACGAATTTTTCACTATTTTCATCATTTATGTCAGATGATTTTTTTACACTTTTAGATGATAATGAAGGAAATATGATTTCTACGGCAGATCACATGGATTTGGCTGTTGGTCGTATGTTAGTATCTTCAAATGCACAAGCCGCCGAAATGGTGAACAAAGTTATTGAGTATCACGATGAGAAATCCCACAGAAGATGGCGAAATAATTTAGTATATTATGCCGACGATCCAGATCCATTTTTATCTGGAGATTATCTGTTACAAAAAGATTTAAATGAACTTGCAGATCAAGTTTCTGCTACCAATCCTTTTTTTAATGCAAATAAAATTTTTACAGATGCATATGTGCAACAAGTAAGTGCTGGTGGTCCTCGCTATCCAATGGCTAAAAAGGCATTTATTGATGCGATTGAACTTGGTGCATTAGTCTTGAATTATTATGGACATGGTAACGAGGAAAGTTTTGCTGTTGAAAGGATTTTTGAAAAAGCCGATGCCCAAGCATTAAATAACAAGTATAAATACCCCTTATTTATCACGATAACTTGTGAGTTTACACGTTTTGATGACCCAAATCGCCCAACGGGTGGTGAATATATGTATTGGAATAAAGCAGGAGGGGCTATTTCACTATTAGCAACTACTAGACAAATAAGTCAGTCACTGGGTATTCAATTGAATGAAGCCATTTATGATAATTTGTTTACTATGGAAAGTAATTCTTACATTTCTATTGCAGAATCTCTACGTCGTTCAAAAATGAGTATTGGGGGTTCTAACAAGAGAGTAGTTTTTTACATTGGAGACCCTGCTTTAAAGTTATCCATCCCTCGACCAAAAGTTGTTTTAACAAAAGTAAACGGAGAAAATATTACTACAACATCTTTAGCACTTCAGGCGCTTTCATTAGCAACATTATCTGGTGAGGTTCTTGACGAAAACAACACATTGCTAACAAATTATAATGGTGATTTAGCCGTTCAGGTTTATGATAAAAATTTGAATAGACAAACTTTGGATAACGACAATGCTTCATTACCTCCATACAACCAACCTAAACTTAACTTTGTGAGTTTAGGAGAAGTAATTTACAGGGGAAATGTATCAGTAGTTAATGGGAAATTTGAAATTAGCTTTATTGTTCCTCAGGATATACAAATACCAGTTGGTAATGCAAGGGTGAGTTTTTATGCTAAAAGTAATTTGCCAGCCTTACAAAATCATACAGGTTTTAACACTCAAATCAGAGTTGGTGGCGTTAATACAGCAGCACCAACTGATACTACGCCACCAAAATTAAAGCTATATATGAATGATACCAATTTTGTGGATGGAGGAATCACAAATGAATCACCAATATTTTTAGCATTTTTAGAAGATGAAAACGGAATTAATACGGCAAGCGGTATAGGTCATGATATTGTTGCTATTTTGGATAATGATGAGAATAATCCGTTTAAATTAAATGATTATTATGAAACTGAAATGGATAATTTTAAAAAAGGAAAAGTTACCTACCCTTTTAGAGATTTGGCTCCAGGTTTACACACTATTTTATTTAAAGCTTGGGACGTATATAACAATTTAATAACTGCTGAAATTCAGTTTGTTGTTGTTGGTGATGCTGATTTGGAACTAAAACATGTTTTAAATTACCCAAATCCATTTGTGAATTATACAGAATTTTGGTTTAATCATAATCGACCTTTTGAACCTTTAGAGGTACAAGTTCAAATTTTGACCATTACAGGCAAGTTAGTAAAAACAATTAATCAAACTATTGTAAATGAAGGATTTACTTCAAGAGATATTTCCTGGGATGGAAAAGATGATTTTGGGGATAAAATTGGAAAAGGAGTGTATGTTTATAAGGTCACTGTAAAATCAACAATTACAGGTAAAAAAACAGAAAAAATTGAAAAACTTGTAATCCTATAAAAAAAATGTATATTTGTAATGTCGCTAAAAAATAAGGATATTGATATAAAATTACATCTGAAATAAATAAATAGTAACTAAATCAAACAGATGAGAAATCTAATTAAATTTTTAACAATTATTATAATTGCTCAATGTGCCCATTCGCAAGATAGAGTAATTACCACAGCAGTCCCTTTTTTATTAATTGCTGCTGATGCTCGCTCCGCTGGTTTAGCTGATATGGGTGTTGCTACTTCTCCTGATGCGTTTTCACAACAATACAACCCATCAAAGTATGCTTTTTCTAAACAGAAACAAGGTTTTTCTATGAGTTATACTCCTTACTTAACTAGTATTGCTAATGATATTTCCTTAGGTCAAATTACCTATTTTAATAGATTTAATGAGAGAATGGCTTTTTCAGGAGGTCTTCGTTATTTTGGTTTTGGAGATATTGAATTAAGAGAAACTGGAGATCCAAATGAAGTTCCTGTTATTACTAGTCCAAACGAATTTGCGTTAGATGGCTCATATTCTTTACAGTTAAGTCCTCAGTTTGCCATGGGTGTTTCAGGTCGTTATATTCGTTCAAACCTCAAAATCGCTAATGCAACAACAGACGCAAGACCAGCAACAACATTTGCAGTTGATGTATCAGGTATTTATCAATCTGAGGAACAAGTGTATGATAATTTCAACGGAAAATGGAGAGCCGGTTTTAATTTTCAAAACTTAGGACCAAAATTATCTTATGATAACGATTTATTAAACGAAAACTTTATTCCTGCAAACATGCGATTAGGAGGAAGCTTTGATTTTATATTTGATGATTATAATAAAGTGAGCTTAATAGGAGAAGCTACAAAATTATTAGTTCCTACCCCACAAATCGTATCAGATTTTAATAATGATGGAGTAATAGACGCAACAGACAGATCAATCAACAATCAAAACTATAGAAATATTAGTTGGACAAGCGGAATATTCCAATCTTTTGGTGATGCGCCCAATGGCTTTTCTGAAGAAATGAAAGAATTTACCTGGGCATTGGGAGCAGAGTATTGGTATCAAGACTCATTTGCTTTAAGAACAGGATATTTTAACGAAAGTGTAGAAAAAGGTGCTAGAAAATTTTTAACATTAGGTGCTGGTTTTAAATATAATATTGTAAAAATAGATGTATCATATTTATTTTCTGCATCACGTGTAAGAAACCCTCTAGAAAACACCTTACGATTTTCATTATCATTTAATTTTGGAGACGAATACCAAGATAACTAAAATAAAATAACTTTATATCCAAATTCAAATTTTGAATTTGGATTTTTTTTCTAATAAAAAGTACAAAAGTTTACATGAAAAAAATCCAATTAGAAACTATATTAACAGTATTTGAATCCTTTGATGAATTATCTGATTCTGAAAAAGAGTATATGAATAAAGCGATAGAAGTTAGAAAAAATGCATATGCCCCTTATTCTAAATTTTTAGTAGGAACTGCAATACTATTAGATAATGGCGTTGTATTACAAGCTTCAAATCAAGAAAATGCAGCCTATCCCTCTGGTTTGTGTGCAGAACGAGTGGCTGTTTTTTATGCAGGAGCAAATTATCCTAAAAACAAAATAATTAAAATGTTTATCTCAGCTTCTCCCTCAGAGCGTCAAATGTTACAACCTATTCCGCCATGTGGTGCTTGTCGCCAATCTATTTCTGAATATGAAGTGAAACAAAATTTTCCAATCGAAATTTATTATATGGGGTCAGTTGGACCAATTCATAAATCTGATTCTTTGAAAAATTTATTACCTTTTATGTTTGATAAAGCAAATCTATAACGATTTCGTTAGTAAAAAATAAAATAAATTGATTATTTTTTTAATTTAAACAGTAATAAATTTTTAGAATAAAATACGTTGTAGTATTTTTGTGGTTCGTAAAAAAAATAAATTTAACATATGAAACCAATTACAAAAGAAGTATATCTAAAATGGTATGAAGACATGCAGTTTTGGAGAAAGTTTGAAGATAAATTAGCAGCCTTATATATACAACAAAAAGTAAGAGGATTTCTTCATTTATATAATGGACAAGAAGCCGTTTTGGCTGGAGCCCTTCATGCTATGGAGTTAGGTGGTAAAGATAAAATGATTACCGCTTACCGGAACCACGTTCAACCAATTGGTATGGGTGTAGATCCAAAAGCAGTAATGGCTGAACTATTAGGTAAAGTAACAGGTACTTCAAAAGGTATGGGTGGTTCCATGCATATTTTTTCAAAAGAACATGGTTTTTATGGTGGTCACGGTATTGTAGGAGCGCAAATTCCTGTTGGTGCAGGTATGGCTTTTGCCGATAAATATTTTGAAACCGGTGGTGTAACATTGACTTATTTTGGAGATGGAGCAGCACGTCAAGGATCATTACACGAAGCGTTTAATATGGCTATGTTGTAGAAATTACCAGTTGTTTTTATTTGTGAAAATAATGGATATGCCATGGGAACGTCTGTAGAAAGAACGGCAAATCACACTGATATTTGGAAGTTAGGTTTAGGATACGAAATGCCTTGCGGACCTGTAGATGCTATGAATCCTGTTAAAGTAGCAGAGGCAATGCACGAAGCAATGGAACGCGCAAGAAGAGGTGAAGGACCAACTTTCTTAGAGATGAAAACATATCGATATAGAGGTCATTCTATGTCCGATGCCCAACATTACAGAACAAAAGATGAGGTAGAGGAATACAGAAAAATCGATCCAATTACTCAAGTTTTAGATATAATTAAAGAGAAAAAGTACGCTTCAGAAGCAGAAATTGAAATAATAGATCAAAGAGTAAATGATTTAGTAGCTGAATGTGAAAAATTTGCTGAAGAATCACCTTTTCCAGAAGCTCAACAGCTATACGATGTGGTTTACGAACAAGAAAATTATCCATTTATCCCTCACAGACTATAAATTATGGCAACAGTAATTACAATGCCCCGCTTAAGTGATACCATGACAGAAGGTGTAGTAGCCACTTGGTTGAAAAAAGTGGGTGATACTATAAAAACAGGTGAAATTTTAGCTGAAATTGAAACAGACAAAGCCACTATGGAATTTGAGTCTTTTTATGATGGTACACTCCTACATATTGGAATTCAAGAAGGAGAATCAGCTCCAGTTGATTCATTATTAGCAATAGTTGGAAAACAAGGTGAAGATATTTCTTCTTTGTTATCAGATAGTGCTCCAAAAATGGAAGCTGCGCCAGTTGCAGAAGTTAAAGTTGAAACTCCAGTAGCTACAATTTCAAATGCAAATATTCCAGAAGGAGTAAAAGTAGTAACTATGCCTCGTTTGTCTGATACTATGACAACAGGAACTGTTGCAACTTGGTTAAAAAAAGTAGGTGATACTATAAAAGTAGGTGATATTTTAGCTGAAATCGAAACTGATAAAGCTACAATGGAATTTGAATCTTTTAATTCAGGTACTTTACTTTATATTGGTGTAGAAGAAGGAGGAACAGCTCCGGTTGATGCAATTTTGGCTATTCTAGGGCCAGCAGGTACCGATGTTTCAGGAATTGCAGCTAACTATTCAGTAGGTTCGAGTGGTGAAACTCCAAATGAGGAAGTTGTTAAACAAGATTCAAACCTAACATCTAGCACCCAACACTCAACACCTATTAGTAATGACAGAATTTTCGCCTCTCCATTAGCAAAAAAAATTGCTTTAGAAAAAGGTGTAAATCTAAACCAAGTTAAAGGATCTGGAGAAAACGGAAGAATTACAAAATCTGACGTTGAAAACTTTACTCCAATCACTGCTAGTAACTCATTTCAAGCAATCACCGAAACTGTTGAGGCAGCTGCTCCTGCAAAAATATTTGTTCCAAACGGAGAAAAGTTCACAGAAGAAATTAAAAATTCGCAAATGCGAAAAATAATTGCAAAACGATTAGCAGAATCTTTATTTACAGCACCACATTACAATTTAGTTATTGAGGTAGCAATGGATGAGGCTATTAAATCGAGAGCGATTATTAATAGTGTTCCAGATACAAAAGTTTCATTTAATGATATGGTGATTAAAGCATCTGCCATGGCATTAAAAAAACATCCAAAAATTAATTCACAATGGCGAGAAGATTCAATTTTGATTAATCACCATGTTAATATAGGTGTAGCTGTTGCGGTAGAAGACGGTTTAGTAGTGCCAGTTTTAAACTTTACAGATCAATTGAGCTTGTCACAAATTGGTGCTGGAGTTCGTGATTTAGCTGGAAGAGCAAAATCTAAAAAATTATTACCTACAGAAATGGAAGGTAGTACTTTCACAATTTCTAATTTAGGGATGTTTGGAATTACCGAATTTAATTCGATTATCAACCAACCTAACTCTGCCATATTATCTGTTGGAGCTATTGTTGAAAAACCAGTTGTTAAAGACGGACAAATTGTGGTAGGAAATACAATGATACTTTCTTTAGCATGCGATCACAGAACAATTGATGGCGCAACTGGGGCACAATTTTTACAAACATTAAAACAATTTATTGAAAATCCAGTTACAATGTTAGCTTAATTCTTTAATAAAGTTTTTTTTTAAAAAATCCCGTCATGTAAAAACTTGACGGGATTTTTGGTTAATATTAGCTTAATCATTAATTTTAAAGAATAGAATAAATTATATCAATGAAACCAATTATTACAATCATAGGAGCAGGGATTTCAGGTTTAACGGCTGCTGTTTATTTGCATAAAAAAGGGTACAAAGTTCAAATTTTAGAAGCATCTGATAGAGCAGGAGGTCGAATAAAATCAGATATCGTAAATGGATTTATTCTTGATAGGGGTTTTCAGGTGCTTCTAACAGAATATCCTGAAGCAAAAGCCATACTAAATTACGAAAAATTAAATTTAAAAAGATTTCTTCCTGGCGCAAAGGTATTATATGAGAAGGGTCAATTTGATATTGCCGATCCATTTAGGCGTCCTGCTGCTATTTTTTCTACACTTTTTGCACCTGTAGGCTCAATTAAAGACAAGATAAATACTTTTTTTTTAAAAAGAAAATTAGTAAATAGTTCACTCAATACCATATTTAAACAGCCTCAAGTAGAAACATTAGCTATTTTGAAAGAATACGGTTTTAGTAAAAAAATGATTGAAAGATTTTATAAGCCCTTTTTCTCTGGTATTTTTTTAGAAAATGAATTAAGAACATCAAGCAATATGTTCGATTTTGTAATGAAAATGTTTTCTGAAGGAGATGCCGCAATCCCAGAATTAGGAATGGAAGAAATTCCAAAACAGTTAGTTAATATGCTTCCAAAAGATAGTATTTCATATTTTCATAAAGTTATTGCTATTCAAAACAATACTGTTATTTGTGAAAATGGTGCTAAGTTTTTCACAGATAAAATTATTATTGCAACGGAAGCAACTAGTTTTGCAAGAAATTATATAGCCGAAACCAAACAAAATTTTCATCAAGTTACAAATGTATATTTTGAAGCCAAACTTCCTCCAACTAATAAAGCTTTGGTAATTTTAAATGCTGCAACCAACAAAAAATGGGTAAATAATTTAACGGTTATGTCTAATGTTTCCGATAAATATGCGCCAAAAGGAAAAGTTTTGATTTCTATTTCTATTAATGGAATTCCAATTGAAGACGACATTACCTTAGCACAAAATATGAAAAATGAATTAAGACAATGGTTTGGAAATCAAGTGGAGGATTGGTGTATGTTAAAATCATATCGAATAAATTATGCTTTACCCAATCAAAATACTATTTCCAATGAACTTGATATCTCTCAATATAAAATTAATGAAAAGTTATATATTTGTGGCGATCATTTATTGAACGGATCTATAAATGCTGCTATGAAAACGGGACGAATTGTTGCAGAATATATTCAAAAACATTAAAATGAAATCTTTATTTTTGCTTCAAACCTAAGTTAAAGATTTTTAATTTTTATACATAAAACTAAAATACTATATATGAAAAAGTATATTATCATATTTGCTTTTGCACTTGCTTCTTGTAAACCAGCAATTTCTTCAATAACTCCAGTTGTTGTTTCAGAAGTTATACAAAACAAGGAAACAAAAATAATCTCTTTTGCAAAAGAAGAAAATGTTTCTAAAACATTAAAATATTTATCTTCTGATGAATTAGAAGGAAGAGATTCTGGGAGTAAAGGTATTGAAAAAGCCTCTATTTATCTAGAAAAATTATTAAATGAAAACGGTATAAAACCTTATTTCAAAACCTACCGAGATACGCTTTTGAATTTTGAAAAAACATCTTACAATATTGTTGGTTATATAGAAGGTTCTGATCCCATTTTAAAAAATGAATTTGTAATTATCGGAGCGCATTATGATCATATTGGAAAAATTTCGGCCGTAAATGGTGACGATATTGGAAATGGTGCCAATGATAACGCTGCTGGAACAACTTCAGTTTCAGAAGTTGCAAAATATTTTGGAAAATCAAAATCTAATAAGAGAAGTTTGTTGTTTGTGTTTTTCTCTGCAGAAGAAAAAGGATTATTAGGTTCTAAACATTTAGCGGCCAAGTTAAAACAACAAAACATGAATTTATATTTTATGTTCAACTACGAAATGGTAGGTGTTCCCATGCAAAACAGAGATATGTTGATGTATATTACGGGTTTTGGAAAAAGCAATATGGCGTCCAAAATGAATGAATATTCAGGAGATAAATTAGTTGGTTATTTGCCAATTGAAACAAAATACATGTTATTTAGAGCCTCAGATAATTTTCCGTTTTATCAAGAATTTAATGTCCCGGCTCAAACCGTTTCCACTTTCGATTTTGAAAATTTTCAATTTTATCACCAACCTGATGATGAATTCGAATTAATGAATACAGCTCACATTACAACTATCGTAAATAAAACGATACCTGTTTTGGAAAAAATGATCAATGCACCAACTAAAGAAATCAAATTAAATGCAAAATAAAAATATAATCATTACAGGAACTTCACGCGGAATTGGCTATGAAATGGCGTTACAGTTTGCTAATGACGGACATCAAGTTTTAGCTATTTCTCGTAAAACACCTCAAGTTTTAATGGAGCACGAAAACATTACGTGTTTATCAATTGATATTTCAGATGAAAATCAGATGCAACAAGTACGCAATTTTGTTTCGAAAACTTGGAAAAAAGTGGATGTACTAATTCATAATGCTGGGAGTTTACTTCATAAAAATTTTACTGAAATTTCTTCACAAGAATTTCAAAATATATATAAAGTAAATGTTTTCGCTGTAGCAGAACTATCTAAAATTTGTATTCCATTTATGGGAAAAGGAAGCCACGTGGTTACTATAAGTTCAATGGGAGGCATACAAGGGAGTATGAAATTCGCTGGACTTTCTGCTTACAGCTCAAGTAAAGGAGCCGTTATTACATTGTCGGAATTATTAGCCGAGGAATACAAAGAACAAGGTATTTCATTTAATGTTTTAGCGTTAGGAGCTGTAAATACAGAAATGTTACAAGAAGCTTTTCCAGGATATGAAGCACCTATTTCTGCTAAAGAAATGGCGGATTATATATTTAATTTTGCCTTATCTGGAAATAAATATTATAATGGGAAAGTACTTCAGGTTAGTGCTTCAACACCTTAACTACCTATTTGATTGAACGTTTTACAAAAATATTTACCAGAACACGCCGTAGCACACGTTTTCGAATTGATTAAGCAAAATCACGTGCATTTGAAAATAGTAAGTGAGCGACAAACAAGACACGGTGATTATCGAAGACATCCAGATGGTTTTCATCAAATCACGGTCAATGCCAATTTGAATAAATATCGTTTTTTAATGACGTTAATTCATGAAATTGCTCATTTGGTAGCTTTTGAAAAATATGGTAGAAACATTTTGCCACATGGAACAGAATGGAAAATAACTTTTCAGCATTTAATGATTCCGTTTATTCGTCCAGAAATTTTTCCTCATCAAATATTGCCTTTAATGGCAAGACATTTCAGAAATCCCAAAGCAAGCTCAGATACAGATGCCACTTTGTCTTTAGCGTTAAAACAATTTGATGAAAGAAATACGGAGCACAATTATATGTTTGAAATTCCATACGGTAGTACTTTTCGAATCAAAAACGGAAAAGTGTTTAAAAAAATTTCTTTACGTGTGAAACGATACGAATGTTTAGAAGTAAGTTCAGGAAGATTGTTCTTATTTCAACCTAATGCAGAAGTTGAAGTCATTTCAAATTAATGATACTATTAAATTTATAAAAAAAGCTTCAGAATTTTCTGAAGCTTTTTTGTATGTATATAAAAGGTTACTCTTTTTTTGTAGTTGTTTTTTTAGGAGTAGCTTCTTTTGTAGTTGTCTTTTTTGCTGGAGCTTTTTTAACTGGAGCTTTTTTAACTGGAGCTTTCTTTGGAGCTGCTTTTTTTGTTGTTTTCTCAGTTGTTTTTTCAACTTTGTCTTTTGCAGCTACTTTTTTTGCAGCTACTTTTTTAACAGGAACTTTTTTAACTATTGGATTTTCTGCCTTTATTTCAGTAGCTTTCTCCGATATTGGTTCAGGAATTTCTGATTTTTTCACACTAATATTTTCTTCAGATTGTTTAGCTTTTCCAAATAATGAGCTAAAAAAATTTAATAATCCCATAATAATTTAGTTTTAAGTTTGTTCAAAGATAAGTAATTGGAAATCAATACACAAAATATTATTTTAACAAAT
>JBIPOM010000052.1:0-13875 GCA_044379175.1 Flavobacterium sp.
TTTAAAATAAATTTGAATAAACTTACCTATATTTGCACCTATGAAAAACGACAATCAGATTTTTGGAATTAGAGCCATTATTGAAGCCATACATTCGGGCGCAGTTATTGACAAAGTATTTATTCAGAAAGAAGCTCAGGGCGACTTAATGAAAGATTTAATGAAAGCTATAAAGGCAAATAATGTAAACTTTAGTTATGTACCTGTAGAAAAACTGAATCGTTTTACTTCATTAAATCATCAAGGGGCTGTGGCGACTATTTCGCCAATTGCTTTCCACGATTTAGATACATTAATTGAGCAAACTTTAGAAAGTGGTAAAACGCCTTTGTTTTTAATTTTAGATCAATTATCTGATGCGAGAAATTTTGGGGCGATTATTAGAACAGCTGAATGTGTTGGCGTTAATGGAATTATTGTTCAAAAACAAGGTTCTGCTCCAGTAAACGGTGACACTGTAAAAACAAGTGCAGGTGCTGTTTTTAATATTCCTATTTGTAAAGTAGATCATATTAAAGATGCCGTTTTTCATTTACAAAGTTGCGATATCAAAACTGTAGCTGCTACAGAAAAAACTGAAAACACCATTTATGATATCGATTTTAAAGTTCCTGTAGCGATTATTATGGGTAACGAAGAACGCGGTGTAAATCCTTCAGTTTTAAAAGTGGTTGATGAAAAAGCAAAATTACCGATGTTCGGAACTATTGAATCTTTAAATGTTTCCGTTGCATGTGGTGCTTTTTTGTATGAAGTTGTTAGGCAACGACTTGTTTAATTATTTTTAATTTTCAAAAAATCATAAATCACCTTTACTGATGATTTAAAATACGAATCCACTTCCGTTTCTTCTACAATTTCAGGTTTTGGTGGATTAATGAAATTACCATGTGCATCAAATTGTTTAAAGAATGGTTTATCAGTTGGATCAAAATCAGGATGTTCCCAATCGTAAAAAATAGGTTTTTCAAATTGAGCTGTTTTCATAAAAATCGCCATAACCAAACCCGTTACAAAACCAGCAAAATGACCTTCCCAAGATACGCCTCCATTTAACGTTTCTGCATTGGGAAACATATACCAAATAATTCCTCCATATAACAAAACGATGGTTAATGATAAGGCAACTAATCGGTAATATTTGATTAAAATTCCTTTGAAAAAGATAAAACTCACCAAACAATACACCAATCCACTTGCACCAATGTGATACGAGTTTCTACCCAAAAACCACGTTCCTAACCCTGTAAATAATATACCTAAAAACAACACTTTAATAAACTGTTGACGGTAAAAATACTTCAAAGCCATTACCAAAAAGAAAATCGGAATAGAATTATTAAGTATATGTTTGAAATTTTCGTGAATAAAAATATGTAATGGAATGCCTCGCAAACCTTTTACCGTTTTAGGTAAAATTCCGTATTGAAACATTTCTGGAAAATAATGTAAATTCAAGTAATAGATTATCCATAAAAACATTACAAAGAGTAACGGAAATAGCATCACGGAAAGTGAAAAATAAAAATTTTTATCTATTGATGATTTAAGCATTGGTTAGTCAAAAGTTTAAATGTCGAAAAGACGAAAGGAATGTACTTGAAAAAATAATTTTGTAAACATAAAAACAAAAGTCAAAAATGAAGCCAAAGTACAAGGTATGAAATTTTGGCATATCATATAAAAATTAAAAAAAATTGTTTGGGAAGTCTGCATTGTTTAAATTTGCTTTATGACAACACCTTTAGCAGAACGAATTCGTCCGAAAACTTTATCAGAATATATTAGCCAATCGCATTTAATTGGCAAAAGTGGCTCGTTAACCCAACAAATTGAAAAAGCAATTATTCCAAGTTTAATTTTATGGGGGCCTCCAGGAACAGGAAAAACTACCTTAGCACAAATCATGGCACAGGAAAGTAAACGTCCGTTTTACGAGTTGAGTGCTATTAATTCAGGTGTAAAAGACATTAGAGACGTAATTGAAAAAGCCAAACAAAGTGCTGGATTATTCACTGCAAAAAATCCTATTTTGTTTATTGATGAGATTCATCGTTTTAGTAAATCGCAACAAGATTCACTTTTAGCGGCAGTAGAAAAAGGCTGGATAACTTTAATTGGCGCCACTACCGAAAATCCAAGTTTTGAAGTTATTCCTGCACTTTTGTCACGATGTCAGGTGTATGTATTAAATGCGTTTACGAAAGAAGATTTAGAAAACATCTTACACAGAGCAATTGCTGTAGATGACTATCTAAAAACTAAAAATATTAGTTTAATTGAGACAGAAGCCTTACTAAGATTATCAGGTGGTGATGGTAGAAAGCTATTGAATATTTTTGAATTGGTAATTAATGCTACCGATACTTCGACAGACTCAGCAATCATTGAAATTACTAATGAAAAAGTAATGCAATTGGTGCAAAAAAATACAGTCTTGTACGATAAAACAGGTGAGCAACATTACGATATTGTTTCGGCATTTATAAAGTCTATTCGTGGAAGCGACCCAAATGGTGCAGTTTATTGGTTAGCTAGAATGATTGAAGGTGGCGAAGACGTAAAATTTATTGCGCGTAGAATGCTAATTTTATCAAGTGAAGATATTGGAAACGCCAATCCAACAGCATTTATAATGGCGAATAATGCTTTTCAAGCTGTGAGTACAATTGGTTATCCAGAAAGTAGAATTATTTTGAGTCAATGTGCCATTTACTTAGCCACTTCGGCAAAAAGTAATGCCAGTTACATGGCTATTGGAAAAGCTCAACAAGTTGTAAAACAAACTGGCGATTTACCCGTTCCCATCCATTTACGAAATGCGCCAACTAAATTAATGAAGGAATTAGGATACGGGGAGGAATATAAATATTCGCACGATTTTGCTAATAATTTTGCAGAACAAGAATTTTTACCAACCGAAATTTCTGAAACTACTTTCTTTGAGCCAGGTGAAAACGCTAGAGAAAAAGAAATTCGTCAGTTTTTAAAAAACAGATGGCAAAATAAATATGGGTATTAATAATCTAAAAATTAAATTAGTAGTCATTCTTCTAAATTCTTAATTAAAAATTGATTCAAATTTTCAGGAGTTATTTCAATTGCAATTATTTTTCCTTCAGGATTGATTAAAAAATTTTTTGGTATATATGAAATATTATATTTTTTCACAATTTCACCATCAAAATCTTTATTTTCAATAACGTTTTTCCAAAGAATTTTATCTTTTAAAATAGCTTGTTTCCATTTATTCAAGTCTAAATCTATAGAAACAGTTAAAATATCAAAATTTTTATTTTTAAATTTATCATAAACTTTAATTAAATCTGGAAATGATTTTCTGCAAGGTGCGCACCAACTTGCCCAAAAATCTATTAAATAATATTTGCCTTTCAATTCTGCTGTATCAAATGTAATCCCGTATTGATTAGGAAGTTTAAAATTAAATACATTATCACCAATTTTAATATATTTTTCAGGATATAAATTATTTTCAATTGTTTTAATTGAACTTTCTCTTTGATATTTATTATTTAATTTTTTATAAATAATTTTCAATTTTTCTTTATCTAAAGTTTCATCCCAGGTTAATATAGATAATAAATCACCACTAAAATCATTTTTCGGATAATTTTTAACAATACTATCAATTTTAAAAAAAAGTTTATTTTTTCTATTTGGTATATCTTTGTTAAGATTTGAAATATTTTCTAGGTCTATAACTAATTGATTTACAACCCCACCTTTAAAATTTTTTGCATCAAGATATAATACAGAATAATCATTTATGACTTTCTCACTACAATCCATATCAAATTCAGTGGTCTCTAAATAAAAATTTCTCGACATAACAGAGAATTTATTTTTTAAATCAAATCTTGCATTAGTTAAATAATTAGTAATTTCACCCTTAAAAATAAACTCATCTTTTACTATATAACAACTATCCTTTTTGTTATCATAATTTAAATACAAATATTGATTTGATAGACCTGGACATTTGCCTTTTAAAACAAAATTTTTATTGGTTTGAGCGGTGGATAGAAAACAGCTAATAAAAAGCAATACAGTAATCTTCATTATAATATTGTTTTTAACTGTGTTAACTTTTTTATTTGAATAATTTCATTATTAGAAAATACTTCATTTGTAGGATTAAAATAAACCGCTTTTATTCCGAAATTTAATGCTCCTAAAACGTCTGCTTCAAAACTATCACCAATCATAATGCTTTCATTTTTAGAAGCATTTGCAATAGTTAAAGCGTGATTAAAAATATTTTCGTGCGGTTTTTTATGCCCCGCTGCTTCCGAATTGGTGATGGTAACGAAATATTTATATAATTTGCTTTTTTGTAATTTCACATCTTGAACAAATGAAAATCCGTTGGTAATAATGTGCAAAACATATTTGCCTTTTAAGTATTCTAATGTTTCAATTGTACCTTCAATTAAATGATTGTTTAAAGTTAGGTATTCTATAAATAAATTCGAGATAATATTAATTTCATCTAATGTAAGTGAATAATTTAAAGCCTCAAAAGCGTCTTTAACCCGACTTATACGAAGAGTTTCTTGATCAATCTCGTTTTTCTCATACAATTTCCAATACGCAACATTAATTGGATTATAAATATCCATAAATTGTTGAGAATTGATATCGAAATTTAGTTCTTGAAATATTTTTTCAAATGCTAAACCCGAATTTTTTTCAAAATCCCAAAGCGTATGATCTAAATCGAAAAAAATATGTTTTATAGCTTCCAAATTTATTTTCCTTTTACAATTTCAGCATTATCACAATTATAAATCCAATCTTCTACGTCGTCTTCATTTGGACGGAAAGTACCTTTTATTGTTAAATATGTATCGGTTTTTAATTTTGGTGTAGCACCTTTAAATTTTATCCCCATAATAGTTTCTGGTCCTGATTTCCCGCAGAAAAAACAAGAAGCAAAAACATTCTTACTCAAAGCATAATTTTTGTTATCAATCGGCACAATAAACCCACTCATTACAATGGTTTTCTTGGCTAATTTTTTCAATTTGGTATTAATAATTGGAAAATCAACTTCACCATACGAGGCGTGTTTTTTCTTCATGTATTTAATTTCCCCTAACATTTTCCATGTTAAAGTATCCAATGCAATTACAGCTTTTTTATTTGGTATAAAACTAGTTACCTCATCTTGATTTTGAAAACTAAATAAAAAAACACCTATTAAAAGGGCTACTATTATTTTAAATGAATTACGCATTTGCTAAAGTTTTTGATATGTTTATTGAATATGCTTTTATCGCGGGTATTAAGGCTGCTAACAATCCAATCAAAAGGGTTAACCCAAACAAAAGACCTTCTTTTTTCCAAATAATTTCCATAGGATCAAAGCCTAATTTAAAATCTGACTCTGATGCTTTAGACAACAAGACTATACCTACTCTGCCTAAAATAGTTCCGAAAAAGTAGCCTACTATGCAAAGTAAAATACTTTCAAATAGCACCACTAAAAGCAGTTGGTGTTTTTTTGCGCCATTTACACGCATTAAAGCAAATTCCGCTTTTCTTTCTTTTAAGGTATTGAACAAAGCAATGAAAATAGAAATTCCTGAAATTAACATAATTCCAAATGCTAGATATTTCAACGCATTTAGTCCCACACCAAACATATCAAACAATCTATTCATTTGATACGTAGGTAAAGCAGCTTGCATTTTTGTATTCTGTGCGATAATATTAGGCCACATAAATACACCCATTTTGTTTTTAAACTCAATTAAAACAGACGTTATTTCCATATTTGGCTCATCAATAGTCATATCCGTCTCGTGGGATTCATGATTGCATTCCTCCGAATGAACATGCTCTTCTTCTTCATGTACATGTCCGGGCTCTCCGTGTGCAGGATTTTCTACAACTTCTTCGTGCTCCTCTTCGTGGTGCATTTGCCAGACGGTTGGGATATTAGATAAAATTAAATTATCAATGACTTTTCCAGTTTTAGATGCAATTCCTACTATTACATATTCTCCGTGTTCGTGAACTTCACCTTCAGCAGCACTTCCGTGTGTTCCTTTAAAAGAATCTCCTAATTTTAAATTTAATTTTTCAGCAACATCAGCTCCAACAACTACTTCAAAATTATGCTCAAATACTTTGCCTTCAGCCATTTTAGCTTGATATTTATCAATGTAATCTGGTGTTGTACCTACAATTTTAAATCCTACGTAATTGTCGCCATAGGCTAATGGAATGGCTTTTTTTACATACGGATGTTGCATCCAAACTTTAACCGAATCATAACTAATATTTCCTGTCGGATCATCTACCTGATACACGGATGATAAAACCAATTGTAACGGACTTCCTTGTGCTCCAAGTACCAAATCGACACCGTCTAAGTTACTTTGGTATTTTTCCTCGAATTGTTTTTCCACCAAAATTAAAATTGTTATTATGGCTACCGAAGCCGTTAATAACAAAATGCTCAAAATGGTATTTAATGGTTTAAACCAAATATTTTTCCATGCTAACTTTCCGATCATACCATTGTAATTTGATTGGTGAATTTGGCTTTAATTCTGCTATCATGCGTAACAATAATTAAAGCGGCTTTATATTCTTTAGATAATGTTTCCAATATCTCAATTACGTTGTCTGCATTTTTATCATCTAAACTGGATGTTGGCTCATCGGCTAACAACACTTTAGGTTCATTCATTAATGCTCTTGCAATAGAAACACGCTGTTGTTGTCCTACACTTAATTGACTTGGTTGCTTGTGCGATTGTTCTAAAATATCTAATTTTCGTAAAAGTGCTTTGGCGCGCTTTGCGTGTTTTTTTCCGGTGGCTAACCAACTTGCCATTTCTAAATTTTCTAAAACAGAAAGAGATGCAATAAAATGCGATTTTTGAAAAACCACACCAATATTTTTACCTCTAAAAGTATCTGCTTTACTTCCTTTAAGAGTTGTAAAATCTGTATTATCTATTAAAATTTCACCAGAATTAGGTTGCAACAAACCTGCTAAAATGTGCAAATAGGTCGTTTTTCCTTTTCCAGAATTTCCAGTAACCAAAATGGTACTTCCTGCCTGGCAAAATAAATCAGGCATAATGAAATTTTGATCTTTATTATAAGAAAACGTGATATTTTTTGTGCTTATCATTTTGTATTATATTATGCTGCAAGATAAGAATATTGAAATAAGATTGAAAACGTATTAACAAAAATTTATCTCAATTAACTAAATGGCAGTTATGCCTCGTAATCTTCAACTAATAATCCTTTTTCTTCATTGTAATAAATTGCTAATGAGCCATCAATAAAATCAAAATAAATAAAGTTCTCGTTTCTGTTTTCGTAATCATTTACTGTATTTACAGATAAAAGAGGTGTTTTAATTTTATCTTTCCAAATAGTAGCTGCGCTCACATCTACTCTTTTTAACGAAAGCACTTCTTGAAATTTTGCGGCTAACATTTTTTGTTCTTCTTCAAAGTCATAAGTAGTTGATATAGCATACCCTGAATCTTCTTCATTAATTTTGAAAAAATATGTAGTTGTTTTGTCAAAAACAATTTCAATAGTATCTACAAAAACGAATTTCTCATCTGGATTAACCAAATTAATCCAAAAATGATAAAATATGGAAGTGATGTTTTGATGTTGTTTTATTTGAGAAACTAATGCTAAATCTTGTTTGGTAAATTGATATAATTCGTTCATTGTATTAACTGTAAATTTATTTTGCAAAAGTACATTAACTATTTATCTTAATTATTAAATAGGTACACAGATTTTCATGATTTTGCTGATTCTTTTTACATCGCATTACGGAAAATTGATTTGCAATTTTAAAAAAATTTTTCGCTGATTTACTTTCGTAACGGATTCAAATTAATTTTCCTATCGTTAGAGAACACAATTCTTTTAAATTCAGGTTTCTCACCAAAATTAAGTATCAAACCTAATTCTATTTCTGTAGATTTTAAATAATTATTCAATTGACTTGAATGTGAACTTAATAAAAACTCGGTAGCTTTTAACTCTAAAATTACTTTTTCTTCAACAATAATGTCAGCGAAATAGCTTCCAACTAATTTATGTTTATAGTAAACATTTATTTGCTTTTGAGGTTCAACGTCCAAAACTAATTCTTCCAACTCTATCAACAAAGCTTTTTCATATACTTTTTCCAAAAAACCAAAACCAAGTGAATTATACACATTATAATAAGCTCTTAATATTTTCTCAGTAATAAATTTATGCTTAAAATTATTCATATTTAATATTTTAAATCAGTTTAATCAATAAAATCTGTGTACCCATACTCAAAAAATACCGGTATCTTTAAAGCTTAAATATCCAAATTCAGTAACAATAATGTGGTCTAATACTAAAACGTCTAAAGTCTGACCTGCTATTTTTAACTTTTTAGTCAACTGTAAATCGGGTTCACTTGCTTGTAATTTTCCTGAAGGGTGATTGTGACATAAAATTATTGATGTGGCATGAAATTCAAATGCGGTTTTGAAAACCATTCTATTATCAACAACCGTTCCTGTGATGCCACCTTTACTAATTTGCGATTTATGAATTACTTTATTAGAATTATTTAAATACAACACCCAAAATTCTTCGTGAGGTAATTCTCCAATTATTGGTTGCATAATTTCAAATACGTTTTTACTTGAAGTGATTTTTGGTAATTCGTTTGCTTCTTCCAACCTTCTTCTTCTACCTAATTCTAAAGCTGCGACAATGCTTATGGCTTTAGCTTCGCCGATACCTTTAAATTGAATTAGTTGATGAACTGAAAGTTTGCTAAGTTGATTGAGATTGTGGTTTGATGCAGCTAAAATTCGTTGACACAATTGCACTGCACTTTCACTTCTAGAGCCTGAGCCTATTAAAATGGCTAATAATTCGGAATCGGATAAAGTAGATTTACCTTTAAGTTGTAGTTTTTCTCGTGGACGATCGTCTTCAGCCCATTGATTAATTGGCGTGTACATAAAAATTATTTTGGCGTTTAAAAGAAACAAAGTAAGGAAAATAAAATTATTCTTCCAAATATTGTAACTTTATATAAAAATTGCTACTTATTTATAAACCTTTAATTTACAAGAAAATGAAAAACTTAAGAAATTTATTAGCGTCAACTGTAATTTTATTTACAAGTTTAACTGTTTCAGCACAAACTGCTGATGAAATTATTACTAAATATTTTGAAAACATTGGAGGAAAAGAAAAACTATCCAAAATTAATGGATTCAAAATGAATTTAGTTAGCAACTACAACGGAATGGAAATTCCTGTAGAAATTTTCAATGATAAAACCGGAAAAATGTACGTGAAAGTTAATTTTCAAGGAAAAGAAATCACACAATTAGCATTTGATGGAAAAACAGGATGGAGTACTAACTTCATGACTATGAAACCAGAAAAATTAGATTCTGAAACTACAGAAAACATGTTAAGTCAAATTAACGATTTCCCTGACCCATTTTACAATTACAAAGAAAAAGGATACAAAATAGAATTTTTAGGTAAGGAAACTAAAGAAGGAACAGAATGTTTTAAAATTAAATTAACAAAGACACCAATTACTGTAGCAGGTAAAAAAGAAGAAAATGTAGTTTTCTATTATTTTGATGCTGAAAATTATGTGCCAATTATGACTGAATCTGAAGTGAAAGAAGGCCCAGCAAAAGGACAAATGTCTATCAGCACAATGGGAGATTATCAAGAAGTAGATGGTATGTTTTTTCCTTTCACAATGAATCAAGGTGGGCAAGCAATGACAGTTAAAAGCATCGCAATAAATCCAACTGTTGATGCAAAAACATTTGAAATGAAAGCAGAGTAATATGAAAAAGTTATTTTTATTTACAATAATTTTATTTAGTGTAATTTCTTCAAACGCTCAAGAAATAACACTAAAAGGAAAAGAACTTTTTGGGGATTTAGAAGCCCGCCAAATTGGTCCTGCATTAATGAGTGGTCGTGTTTCCGATTTAGCTATGCATCCAAAGAACAATCAAATTATTTTTTTAGGTGCAGCAGGTGGTGGAATTTGGAAAAGTTCAGATGGTGGTGCATCTTTTGTACCCGTTTTTGACAAACACATTCAATCTATTGGCGTGATTACTTTCGACCCTAATAATCCAGACAATGTAATTTGGGCTGGTACTGGTGAAACTTGGACTAGAAATAGTGTTTCCATTGGTGATGGAATATACAAATCCACGGATGGAGGATTGAATTGGATCAATATGGGTTTACCAAAATCGGATAGAATTTCTTCTATTATTGTAGACCCGAGAGATTCAAACAACATTTGGGTAGGTGTTTTAGGTGCGCTTTGGGGTGATAGCGAAGAAAGAGGTATCTATAATTCAAAAGATGGTGGAAAAACCTGGAATAAAGTACATTATATTGACAATAAAACAGGTTGTTCAGATTTAGTAATTGATCCAACAAATCCAAATATAATGTATGCTAGTTTTTGGGAATTTAGAAGAACTGCTTGGTCTTTTAATTCAGGTGGAAACGCTTCGGCTTTATTAAAAACTACAGATGGTGGAAAAACTTGGAACAAAATTCATAATGGTTTTCCTTTAGGAAAATTAGGAAGAATTGCTATAGCAGTTGCGCCTTCTAATGCAAATATTTTATATTCAGTTATTGAATGTGAAAAAGACAACGAAAAAGGATTATATAAATCAGAAGATGCCGGGAAATCATGGAAACATTTAAATAGTGATTTTGCGTTAGTAGTTCGCCCATTTTACTTTTCAAGAATTACAATCGATCCTAAGAACCCAGATATCGTTTACAAAGGTGGGTTAAATGGTTCCATTTCTCGAGATGGTGGAAAAACATTTAAAAATTTAGGTGCAATGCATTCTGATATTCACGATATTATAGTTGACCCAATTGACACCAACAGAATTTACGTTGGAACTGATGGTGGTATGTATAGAAGCTGGAATAATGGTAGTACTTTAGATATTGTGAAAAATTTACCTATTTCGCAATATTATCATATTACTTTAGATAACGAAGAACCATATAATATTTATGGGGGTTTACAAGATAATGGTTCGTGGTACGGCCCAAGTAAAAGTGATGGTGGCATTGAAGCTAGAGATTGGAATAGTGTTGGTTATGGAGATGGATTTAGAGTTTTAAAACACCCAACCAAAAAAATTATTTACAGTGAAATGCAAGGTGCTGAAAATATTTGGCGTTATAATTTAGAAACTAAAGAATTAAAAACAATTCAACCTTTACAAGAAAAAAATCAAGTAAAATTACGTTTCAATTGGAACACTCCAATAGTAACTGGCATACACAATCCAGATAGAATTTATGCAGGAAGTCAATTTGTTCACGTTTCTGATGATATGGGTGCCAGTTGGAAAATTATTTCACCTGATTTAACAACAAATGATAAATTAAAAATGAACCAGGAAAATTCTGGTGGCTTATCTAAAGATAATTCTGGTGCAGAAAATCATTGTACGTTATTTACTATTGCAGAATCACCTTTAAGCAAAGATATTATTTGGGCTGGAGCCGATGATGGTACTATTCAAATCACTCAAGATGGTGGAAAAACATGGAAAAATGTAACTGCAAATATTGTTGGTTTGCCAAAAAATACTTGGTGTTATCATATCGAGGCTAGTAATTTCGCAAAAGGTAGTGCGTATGCTGTTTTTGAAGGTCATACAAATAATGATATGAACACGTATGTATATAAAACTATCGATTTCGGAACAACTTGGACTTCAATTGTAACAAAAGATATTGATGGTTTTGCTCGTTGTATTCAAGAAGATTATGTAAATGAAAACTTACTATTTTTAGGGACAGAAAAAGGGTTATATATAACTGTAGATGGAGGTCAAAATTGGTCAAAATTTGAAAACAATATGCCAGCAGCTGCTGTAATGCATTTAGATTTACATAAAAAAACTAACGATTTAGTAATGGCAACTCATGGTAGAGGTGTAATTATACTTGATGATGTTAGTATATTAAGACAAGTAACGAATGAAATTATTGCTTCTGATGTGTATTTCTTTAAAACAAAGCCATTTGTAAAAGTAGAAAATTCTTCATTTGGAAGTACGGCTTCTGAATTAGAATTTGTTGGTCCAAATCCAAATACATCTGCGCAAATTGTGTATTACTTAAAAAAGAGAAATACTTTTGGTAAAATGGAAATGGAAATTCAGGACATGAATGGTAACAAAATTGTAGGTTTACCAGTAAGTAACCAAAAAGGAATAAATATTGTTTCTTGGGATTTTAATGAAAAAGGACCAAAAGTGGCAGTTGGAAAAACGTTAGATTACAGCGGATTCACTACTCCACTTGTACCTGCAGGAAAATATAAAGCAGTACTAACAAAGGGTAAAGATAAATACACACATGAATTTGAAGTATTAAACGATCCGAAAAGTCCAATTACAGCTGAATCAAGAACTGAACAAAGAGTAGCTACTAAAATGCTTTTCGATAAAGTCCAACGTTTAGCCTACATGGTTTATGGACTTGATGAAATGATTAAAATCAATAACGAAATTGCTTCAAAAGATAAAAATTATTCGAAAACTAGTATTAAAATTAATTCGGAATTAAACAAGTTAAAAAACACTATGGTTATCACTACTGGTGATAATTATGTAGGTTCCGCAGAAAAGCAATTAAGAGAAAAATTAGGAGTAATTTATGCTTCAGTTGCAAGTCAATATGATGCGCCTTCACCTTCTCAAAAAGCAAATATCGAATCAATATTAGAAACCTATAACATAGCGGAAGTAGAATTTAAAAGATTAGAAAAAATACATTTCTCTAAGATTTTAGAAAGAGTCAAAAAAACTACTCCAGAATATAAATTAAAAACATTTGATGAATTTATTGCGGAATAATTTTTTAATTATAAATCTTAAAAGGTCAATTTTTTAATTGGCCTTTTTTTATACTAAAAACTAAAAAATAACGTTATAATATAAATGTATTCCTATGAATTTTTTATTGCTTTTAACCTTTTTATTAGGCTTTACTTCGTGTAACAAAAAAGAAACGGTTGCAGAAAAAACTTTTATAGTTTCTAAAAATCAAGAAACTAGTTCGATAAAAAAACCAACCACTTTTGCAAAAAAATTATCAAATGCAGCTATTTCAATTATTGATGCAGCTGTTGTTTATACACCCGATTATGTGAAATTAAAATATCCAAATGGCGATGTTCCAGCAAAAACTGGCGTTTGCACAGACGTAATAATTCGTGCTTACAGAAAACTGAATATCGATTTACAAAAAGAAGTTCACGAAGATATGTTGAAGAATTTCACAAAATATCCTAACTTAAAAAAATGGGGATTGAAAACTACAGATAAAAATATCGACCACAGAAGAGTCCCAAATTTAGAAATATTCTTTGGTAGAAAAGGAAAAACGTTAACAATTACTCAAAACGCTAACGATTATAAAACTGGCGAAATTGTAACCTGGATGATCAATAATAAACTACCACATATTGGAATTATTACCCATTTAAAATCGAAAGATGGCAAACGTAATTTAATTGTACACAATGTGGGTGGCGGACAAGTATTAGAAGATTGCTTGTTTAGTTATACGATTGTTGGACATTTTCAATATGGGAATTAAATATTTCCGTAAAGTAATTTATTTTTTTAAAACAAATTCATATTGTCTATAAAACCAACCCGTTTTATAACCCTCAAAACCCAAATATTTAACTTTTCTCCTTTTTAATTCTTTTTCAAATAATTCCAAATCAGATATAAAAATTCTAAGAAATTCAGAAGTTTCTCCATTATTAAAGTAAATAAC
>JBIPOM010000199.1:0-3731 GCA_044379175.1 Flavobacterium sp.
TCTACCGTTAAAAACAACCTAAAAACCACTTTAGAAATTCAATATAAAAGCGAAATTTTTAAAGTTTCACTTCCGTTTACAGATGCTATTTCTATAGAGAATGCTATTACTTGTATTTGTACTTTATTGTATTTAAATATTGCCATTTCAACAATAACGGATAGAATTTCAAAATTATATAATATAGAAATTCGCCTTCAAGCCAAAAAAGGAATTAATAATTGTTTGTTAATTGATGATAGTTTTTCAAGCGATTATCAGTCGTTAAAAATGGCGTTAGATTTTTTAGAACAACAAAAACTGCATCAGAAAAAAACCATTATTTTATCGGATATTTTTCAAAGCGGTTTAAATGTTAAAGAATTGTATATCAATGTAATTAAATTATTACAACAAAATCACATTACACGAATTATTACTATTGGAGAAACCATTGGAACGTATTTTCAAGATGTGCCAAATGTGATTTCGTTTTCAAATACTCACGCTTTTTTACAACAATTTAATACCGATTCGTTTAAAAACGAAACCATCTTAATTAAAGGTGCTAGAAGTTTTAATTTTGACGAAATTGTGGTGTTACTAGAAGAAAAAGTTCATGAAACGGTTTTAGAAATTAATTTAGATGCACTAACCTCAAATTATAATTTTTATAAACAAAAACTTCAAAACACGACCAAAATTATGGTTATGGTGAAAGCGTTTGGTTATGGAAATGGGGGCTATGAAATTGCCAAACAGCTGGAACATTTAAAAGTTGGCTATTTAGGTGTGGCTTTCGCCGATGAAGGAATTGCATTGCGAAAAGCAGGGATAACTACACCAATAATGGTATTAAACCCTGAAATTAGTAGTTACAAAGCCATGATAGCGTATCATTTAGAACCGGAAATGTATTCTCTTTCTGGTTTAACTTCCTTTATTGAATTGGCAAAAGAAAAAAACCTCAACGGGTATCCTATTCATTTAAAAATGGATACTGGAATGCATCGCTTAGGTTTTGAAAAACCAGAAATTTCTGAACTAATTGCTTTACTAAAGCACAATAATTTTGTGAAAGTAACTAGTGTTTTTTCCCATTTAGCGGCATCAGACAACTTTGATTTTAAAGTATTTACTTTACAACAAATTCATTTGTTTGAGTCTATAGTTTCTGAACTTTCTAATGCCTTAAACATTCAACCTATTCGACATATTTTAAATACTTCTGGCATTTTTAATTTCCCAGAATATCAATTTGAAATGGTGCGATTGGGCATCGGTATTTATGGTGTAGGTAATTCCGAAGAAGAGCAAATTTCGTTAGAAAATATTAGTGTTTTAAAAAGTATTATTTCGCAAATTAGAACTGTTAACGAAAACGAAAGCATTGGTTATAACCGAAAATTTATGGTGAAAAAACAAATGAAAATTGCTACAATTCCAATTGGTTACGCAGACGGAATTAGACGTGCTTGGGGAAATGAAAAAGGATATGTACTAATTCACAACCAAAAAGCGACCATTTTAGGCAATATTTGTATGGATATGTTAATGGTTGATGTAACTTTTATTCCTTGTGAAGAACGTGATGAAGTAATAATTTTTGGTGAAAACCCACATGTACAAGAAATAGCAAGCGTTTGCGATACCATACCGTATGAGATTTTAACCAGTATTTCGCAACGTGTTAAAAGAATTTTTTATAAAAATTAAAACTATTTCCTTTTTTTTTATAACTTAGTAAAACCAAATTTATACATATGAAAATTATTTCTGAATTTAAAGATTTTATTGCCAAAGGCAACGTGATGGATTTAGCTGTTGGAGTTATAATTGGAGGTGCTTTTGGCGGTATTGTAAAATCACTAGTTGATGACGTAATTACGCCTGCAATTCTAAACCCTGCCTTAAAAGCAGCTAACGTAGCTGACTTAGCTCTTTTAAAAACCGATAGCGGTATTTTATATGGAAAATTTTTAGCTGCCGTGATTGGATTCTTAGTGATATCGTTTGTGATTTTTATATTAGTAAAATCACTAAATAAAATTAAAAAAACGGATGAAGAAATTCCAGTACCCTCTGGACCAACACAGGAAGAACTTTTAACTCAAATTAGAGATTTATTAAAAAAACAAAACAGTTAATTAAAAATAGATTGAATCACTTTACTAATTCTTTCTCTATCTTCATCATTTAAATTAGATCCAGATGGTAAACAAAGACCGTTTTCGAATAATAATTCAGAAACTTTACCACCATAAAATGGATATTTTTCAAAAATTGGTTGAAGATGCATTGGTTTCCAAAGGGGTCGCGATTCGATATTTGCAGCTTCTAATGCCAATCGTAATGTTTCTCGTGTGACCCCATTAGTTTTGTTTGGGTCAATAAGTATTGCGCTTAACCAATAATTTGCAAAATAATCCTCATTAGGAACCGTAAAAACGGTTATGCCTTCAATTGTAGAAAACAATGTCACATAAAAATCATGCATGGCTCTTCTAAGGGCTACGTGTTTATCAAGCACTTCCATCTGCCCTCTTCCAATACCAGCACAAATATTACTCATTCTATAATTGTATCCAATATGGCTATGTTGATAATGTGGTGCGTTATCTCTTGATTGTGTGGCATAAAAAAGCGCTTTTTCTTTTAGTAAAGCTGACTGAGTAACTATTGCTCCACCACCTGAAGTAGTAATTATTTTATTTCCATTAAAAGATAACACCGCGATGTCCCCAAAAGTACCACATTTTTTACCTTTATAAGAACTTCCTAATGCTTCTGCACTGTCTTCTAAAATTGGAATTCCATAGGCATCAGCAACAGCTCTTACCTTATCTATTTGGTATGGTACACCATACAAATGTACTGCTATGATTGCTTTTGGCCTTTTTCCCATTAATATCCTATCCTGAATGGCTTGCTCCAAAGCTATTGGACAAATATTCCACGTTTCCTCCTCGCTATCAATAAATATAGGTGTAGCACCAAGATATAAAATAGGATTAGCAGATGCTGAAAATGTCATACTTTGACAAATAACTTCATCCGAAACTTGAACCCCTAAAAGAATTAAACCTAAGTGTAAGGCAGCTGTACCAGAACTCAAAGCACCAACGTGAGACGTATTGCCTAAATAATGTTCTAAATCGAGTTCTAATCCATTAACATTAGGCCCTAGGGGAGCTACCCAATTGGCATCAAAAGCATCTTGTACAAATTTTTGCTCGGATCCTCCCATATGCGGTGAGGATAACCATATTTTAGGTTGGGACATGATTTATTTTTTACAAATATAATAAAAGGCGTGAACCTACAAAAAACAAATTGCAGTCAATTGTTTCTTAGAAAAATGATATTATACAAAAAAGCACCTTTTTAGGTGCTTATTGTTGTATTTGTTAGGATTTCTTGAGATTTCGCTTGTGTATAACATACATCAATACTATTGCTGCCAATAGCATGGGTGCTATCCAACTGTCTATTGGTGCGACAGGCTGACCAGGGTCGGTGTTTGGGTCTCCTGGAAATCCTGGGTCATTTGCAAAAGCGCTAGTTGTAATCAAGTTAGAACCAAGTACTATCGCTGTCAAAAATAAAGAGTTATATCATTTCATCGGATTCATTTTTAGTTTTGGATTTGTAATTTAGTGCTGTACTTTTTACCCTCCTGATCAATTGTAATTATGTATACGCCTTGTTGTAATTTTGGCAATGTAATGCTGTTTTCTATCGCGTTTAACTCC
>JBIPOM010000054.1:0-13662 GCA_044379175.1 Flavobacterium sp.
TTGAAAAATAATTATCATCAATTTTTAGGTATTTAAAATAAAAACTAAAGAAATATGATAAATGAAATATAATTAAACCAATAAATAAAACATAAAATATTAATGCAATTAAAATTCCAAAATCAAAGCCTGAAAATAATTTAATTTTGAATGCATTAATAGCAATTAAAAGCAAAAAAAATAATCCAATTATAAAAGTGATTTTTAAAATTGGGAAAAACACTTTAGGGTAAAAGTTCTTTTTCAAGGTTTATATTTTTAATTATTAGTTTTAATAAGAAATAATTATTTGGTACTTCGCAATGACTTAAGGTAACTTTTACTTCATCAAATTTTTCACTTCATCAAAATTCAATCCTCCATAATTTCCTGAACTCATTAATAATAAAGCGGAATTATTAAAATCTTGTGCAAATAAATAATCTTTAAATTCTGTTGGATTGGTATAAATAATTAAATCTTTTCTGTTGAATGATTGTGCAATTTGTTCTTGCGACACTTCATCCAATTGTTTTATTTTTACCGCATCTGGCGAATAAAAAACTACGGCAACATCTGCTGCGTCTAAGGCACCTTCGTATTCTTTTAAAAATTCGGCATTTAAGCTACTATAAGTGTGCAATTCTAAACAAGCAATTAGTTTTCTGTTGGGATATTGATCTTTTACAGCTTTAGTAGTGGCAGAAACTTTACTTGGCGAATGCGCAAAATCTTTGTATGCGACTTTATTTGCACTTTCTGCAATTTTTTCTAAGCGTTTTGAAGCTCCTTTAAAATTTGCTATTGCCTCATAAAAATCAACCTCATCTACACCCATACATTGACAAATCCATTTGGCACCCGCTAAATTATTTAAATTATGGGCACCAAAAACTTCTATTGGCATTGGTCCTTCTGGCGTTTCTAACAAAGTCGTTCCGTTTTCAACAGTATAACTTGGTGTTTGATACGCAATTTTACGAATTGGGTTTGTGGTTTCTTCAGCTACTTGTTTAACGGTTGCGTCTTCTTCATTATACACTAAAATACCGCCATTTGTAATTTGCGAAGTAAAAATACTAAATTGCTCTACATAATTTTCAAACGTAGGAAACACATTAATATGGTCCCAAGCAATTCCTGAAAGCAAGGCAATATTTGGTTGGTATAAATGAAATTTCGGTCGTCTATCCATAGGAGAAGATAAATATTCATCACCTTCTAAAACTATAAAATCATTGGTTTCGGTAAGATGCACCATCGTATCAAATCCTTCTAATTGAGCGCCAACCATATAATCCACTTCAATATTATGAAAATGCATTACGTGCAAAATCATAGAAGTTATTGTTGTTTTCCCATGTGAACCACCAATAACAACTCTTGTTTTGTTTTTAGATTGTTCATACAAAAATTCAGGATACGAATAAATTTTCAATCCTAATTCTTTTGCTTTTAACAATTCTGGATTATCTTCTTTTGCGTGCATTCCTAAAATAACAGCTTCAATATCAGTTGTGATTTTTTCTGGAAACCAACCCATTTCAATAGGTAATAATCCTTTTATTTCTAATCGGGATTTAGAGGGTTCGAATATAGCATCATCGCTACCTGTTATTTGATATCCTTTATTGTGTAATGCTAATGCTAAATTGTGCATGGCTGCTCCGCCGATGGCTATGAAATGTGTACGCATTTTGTATGGTTAATGGTGAAAGGTATAGGGTGAAAGGTAAAACTTACCATTTACCCAAAACCCTTTACTTAATTACTTTTTAATGTTTTGTGCTTTTTCTTTGTCTTTTAACTTATACATATATAAATCGTATAGTTTCGCATATGTTATGGCTGATTTACCTAATTGATGTGCTTTTATCAAATTTACTTCTGCAGCTTTATATCGTTTATAGTACACGTCAATATAACCTTTAGCTAAATAACCTTCCACTTTTGAAATTGCCATAAGTTCGTCTGCGTACTTTGCTGCTTTGGTTTCACTACCACCAATAATTCCGGGCAATTCGATATATAACATTACTAAAGCCCAACGCGTTTCAATGTGCTTTTTATCTAAATTAGCAGCGGTTAAAAAAGCGGATTCTATATCGCTTATCATACTAACAGCCTTAAATTTATTTACAGATTTGGCTTTCATTCCCAAAGCACCTCCATATTTAAACCAATAGTTTGCGCTATTTGGATTTTGTAGTTTTAATTTTTGATAATAAGCAATTGCAACATCCCATTTTTTAAAGTTTCCTGCAATATCCCCTAAATACTCAATGGTTTTTTGGTGGTTTGGAGCAGATTTTAAATAACTTTCAAACAGTCCTTTTGCCTCCTCAAACTTTTTTTCTTTATATAACTTTTCTGCTTTCTCAAATAAAGTCTGAGAAAACAAGCATTGAGAAAAAAGCAATAAAAAGAAAATGTATTTTTTCATGGATTTAAATTATGTTCAAAAATAGGAAAACAATTCGTATTTTTCAATAAAAAGAAACTGCAAAATAGGGGTTATTTTTATTTAAATGGATGGCGTTGTTGCCAAACTGTTTTGGGTTCTAATTTTTTAAATATTTTTCCTAAAAATGTATTGATTAATGAATTACTGTGATAAATGAATCCCGACATCATAACAGGGGTTGCTCCAATTGAACTTTTAATTTCTAAAGCGGTTCTACCAAATATGATTTTTTTAAATTGATGGGTAATTCCAAATTCAGTCATATTGTATAACATATTTAAATACATCATTTTATCTTTTTGAACTTGATCATCGTATCCTAAAAAATAGGTTTCTAAAACATCATCGTTTAATAAAACGGAATGGAATCCTACTAACTTTTCGTCTAAAAAATAACCGAAAATTTTAAAACCATGACCACATTGTTTTTTAAATGTTGAAAAATGATTTTCTGCTAAGAAAAAAGTATTAAAAGGTGCGTTTTTAGCTACATAATGATATAATTCATTGATACGATTTTCATGTAAGATAACCTCATCAGTATCAAATTCTTTTACAGAAATTTCTTCAAATTTTTTGTGAGCTCTTTTGTATTGGTCTCTATATTTTTTTGAAAAGGCGTTATAATAATCAATATTTGATTTCCAATTTGTTGAGATTTCGAAAATCATATTAGGTTGCGTTTTGAATTCATACACTTTTTCGAAAGCATATTTTTTAAATTCTGTAGCACAATTCTGATAAAAATCTTTAAATGAAACCAAATGAATAGTAATGTTTTTCTTTTTAAAATACACAACTAACTCTTGTGATGTTTGCATTAAAATTTCGCTGACTTCTTTAAAACTAATTTCCTTAGTAAACACATAACTATTTTGACCCGTAATCATGTTATTTCCAATAAACAATGAATGTGAAGCAAAGTTTCGAAAAATAAAATTTCTTATGAATGTTTTAAAGCAGTTATCTCTTTCTCCAAAAGATTCTAATTTATTCAAATCTAAATATTGCGCTAACGAAACGCCAATTAAATCTGAATTTTCATAAAACCCAATATAAAAACATTGCATATTTGTTGGCGCCGAACGCTCTAAAACTTCTAAATAAGGAAGTTGTAAGAAATGATTGGCAACGGCAACTTTATTCCAATTTTCCGGAACGTCTTTTATAGAATCGAATATTTTTATTGTAATTTTTTCCAAGGCATAAAAAAGTCCCACAAATGTAGGACTTCTATTTTAAAAATAAATGTTAATTCTAGTTATCTAGTAAAAATTAGCTATTTTAATGTACTTCATCGGTTCGATACAAACAACAACCATGAATTTTCGCATACTGTTCGTCAGTAGCTTTTATATCTTTTGTATCATGACCTACTTTCGCTACAGCTTTCTCAACATCTAAAACCGTACATTTTGTTTCATCAATAATTAAATGTAAATCTTGATGATCAACATGCCAAGTTGCACTTTTTACTCCTTTTACAGAATAAGCGGCCTTTTCGATACGTTTTTTACACATTTGACATAAGCCGTTGACTTCTACTTCTACTTTTTTGTTTTTATTAAGTTGTTCTTGTGCGTTTGCATTCATTCCTAACAAAGCGAACACTACTACTAATACTATTTTTTTCATGATTTTTGTATTTAATGATTTATTTGATTTTGATCTTTTTTATTTTTTATTTTAAATCGTATTCCAGTATAATACATCGTACCAAAAACGGGGCCATAAATCATGGTGCTATCAAAATACGGACTATTAGGATTATCCGATGCAATTATAGCATTTTTTTGTTTAAAATTTCCTAAATTTTCTATTCCAAAATACATTTCAAACGTACTAGAGAAGGTTCGAGTAATTTGAGTATTAATTAATTGATAACTAGGTGCAAAATCTGCTAATTGATACTGAACGGGGTTTGCTTGTGTGTTTGGCAATCTTTGCTGACCAATCCAATTAAAAGTGGCATCAAATTTCCATTGCTGTCCTTTTTCCAAAATATGCGTTTCATAAGCAATATTTGCAAAAAAACGGTTTTTTGCTTGTAAAGGTCTATCTAAAAGTCCAGTAGCATAATCGGTTTTAACATTTAAATATTTATAAGCTGTTCTTACGTTTAAATGTGTCATTAAATTAATATTCCATTCCATTTGAAATGACTCTGCAAAACTCTTCCCTTTTAAATTTGAAAAAACAACTTGTCTAGGATTCTCAAAATCTACAACTATTTGATTATTGAAATCTGTTTTATAATAATCCACAACAACTTCATTTTCTTTTCCAAATAAATAAAATTTCTGAATAAAACTCGCCCCATAATTCCAAGCAGTTTCTGGGTTTAAACCATATAATTTTCCATTTTCATTTTGAATAACAATATTTCTAGAACTGGCCAAAACATTTATGTTTTCAGCAAAAATATTTGAGGCCCTTTTTCCCCTACCAGCAGAAAAACGAAACGTAGTTTTTTCAAACGGATTATATTTAATATGAGCCCTAGGAGTAAAAAATAAACCTAATCGGTTGTGATTATCTGCTCTGGCGCCTAAAACAAAACTAAAATTATTTAAATTATCATATGAATATTCAAAAAACGAACCAATTGAAGTATCAATTCTGTCGTATTCCGCCATGAAATTGGCTTCTAAATGTTCTTGAAATGTATCATAATTAAAATTAATTCCTGTAATAAATTTATGTTTAGTATTGTTAATAATAGAATTAAAAATAAGATTTGAAAAATAATTTTTATGATGAATATGATGTACTTTTTCTCCAAATTCAGAATGCATTTTATTGTACTGAAAGGCTTGTTGAAATCCGATACTCTGAAAAGGCATATCTGGATAAACATATCCAATTTTGTTGGAAATTTCTATTTTATCTGTATTCACATGGCTTGTCCATAAATTGGGATTCATCACCATTTCATGCGAATTGTCGTTTATTGTACCACCCGTTTTTTGATCTGAAAAATATTTTATATTTAAAAACGAAACAATTCCTTTTTCTACATTGTTGTATTGCCAACGATTTAAAATATTAACTTGATTTCCTAAAGGATTATCCAAAAAACCATCATGATTCATGTCGTTTTTAATATTTCTCGTGTTACCATGAACTAATAGTAATGAACTAACTTTGTCTGAATATTTATTTGCGAAATGAGTATTAAGCTCATATCTGCCATCATTTGAGGCATAAGTATTAGCATAAAACGGAACTTCGCTACAAGGTTTTAATAACTCGTAATTTATTTGACCTGAAATGCTTTCATATCCATTTACTACACTCCCTGCTCCTTTTGTAATTTGAATACTTTCTGCCCATGTTCCAGGAATAAAATTTAAACCTGTTGACTGCAAGGCACCTCGAATGGCTGGAATATTTTCTTCACTCATTAAAATATAAGGACTGGTTAATCCTAACATTTTAATTTGTTTATTACCCGTTACGGCATCAGAAAAATTCACATCAATAGACGGATTCGTCTCAAAACTTTCAGACAAATTACAACAAGCCGCTTTTTGCAATTCGCCTTGCGATAAATGTTGCGTGTTAGTTACCGCTTTTTGTTTTCTACCCAATGTGTTTTGCTTTTTTACAATAGTAACAGTTGAAATATTACTCTCGGAAGCTGTTCTTTCTAATTGAATAGTAAAATCAGATTTTACACTTTGTTGTATTTCAAGTTTTTGAAACCCTTCTTTTTCAAAAATTAATAATAAAGTTCGGTTTCCTTGAATCAAACTAAACAATCCGCTTTCATTAGAAAACAAAACGTCATTTAATTCAGGTATTGTAATTTTCACATTAGTGATAGGATTGTTCTCCTTATCAGTGATTTTAACTTGTACACTGCTTTGTGCCAAAGAAAATATTGGCATCAATACCAATAATAAAATTTTATACATAATTATTTAATAAAGTTTATAATTTGAAAAAATTAAGAACAATATAAATTATGCGTAAAAAATAAGTTTAGAATAGAGTTTATAAAAAGGCGGTGCATTAGAGTTACAGGAGTAAGCTACATTCTTTTTATTTGAATAAAAGCAAGCTGTCTTACCAAAAAATTCAGGTGTTTCATTTAAAAAATGTACCGCAAAAAAATCAACTTGAAAATCTTTTAAAATAGAATAATCAATTTTGTTTTCGGTATTAATTTCCTCATTCGAACAACAACCTTCTTCTTCTTCAATAGAATCTGAAACGCAGCAAGAATCTTCAGATGCAGAACCAATTAATTTATTGTTTTGATAAACCAAAGATACATAAGCAATTTGGTCATTACAATAATGCAACACCAAACTAGCGCTACTATTTACTAATAAAATAAATAGCGCTAAATAGACACTTATCTGTTTTTTAAAATTCATCCATACAAAAGTAAATATTTTTTTATTAACTTATTGTTTATTAACACTTATTTGATAAAAAAATGCTGGTACGAATAAAATTAAAAACAAGGGTTGTATAAGAAAGCGTCTAATATAAAATAGAATTAATAAATCAGGGGTTTTCGTGTATTCAAGCAAAAAAAAGAAAACCAAACTTAAGATTACAAAAAAAGAAGATAACATAATAAAAGTTATTTTAACTATTGACTTCTTTTTAAACAATATAAAAATTATTAAAAGCGTACAACCACTATTAATTAAATATCTATTAAAAATATCAAAAAACAATTTAAAACCATTATATTTTGGTAGTGCTTTATTTTGTGAGGCATTATTAAAAAAATCCAAAAATGGATCATAAAACAATTCCCTTTCATAAACCCGAACTAAAACTAACAGCACTAGTAGCCCTGCAATTACTATATACTTATATTTATTACACATTTCGCTTATTGTAAAATGAAAATCTTATTACCCAAAAAATCCAAAGTAAAAAAACAATGCCGTATATGAATAACGGAAATACAATATCATGTAAAAATGTTCCATATTTAGGATATTTATATAGACCAATAGTTAATAAAGAAATTCTTAAAATATTTAATAAAAATATTAAAACACTACCAAATAAAATATATAATAAGGTAGATTTAAAGTTTGTTGAAAATGCAAATATAAACGAACCAAATAAAATTATAACGCTAATAGCATTACAGCCTTCAACAATTCTTGCAAGATACACTGATTTATAAATTACTTTATATGAAGGCTCTAAATCATGCTTAATTATTTCGCAATTTCCTCCAAAAAACGTAAGGATATTTCTAGTCTGTTCTGATACAAAATAAGTAATTCCATCAACTTCATTATTTTGATTTTGAAATTGACCTAAATAAATTGAATACACTAGAGTAGCTAATAAATAGCATAGTAAAAACTTTATTAAAAAAATAAAAAATACTTTGTGTTGCTGGATTACTTTTTTCAAAATTTTAATTTTAACAAAAATATAATTTTTACTTTCTAATTTATATATAATTTTACAAAAAAATAAAATAATGGAATTTGAACCTATAAAAGCGCAAGTAAAAAATATCATTAATAGTAATGATAATAAAGACGAAAAGCTAACACGTATTTGTCAATTATTACAAGATTCTATATCATATTACAATTGGGTTGGTTTTTATTTTGCCAACCATGAAGCCAAAACATTACATCTAGGTCCGTATGTTGGTGCGGAAACAGATCATACCGTTATACCATTTGGAAAAGGCATTTGCGGTCAAGTAGCAGAAAGCAATACTAACTTTGTTGTTCCTGATGTGTCCGCTCAAGACAATTACATTGCTTGTAGTTTTACCGTAAAGTCTGAAATTGTTGTTCCTTTATTTGTTAATGGTATAAATATTGGACAAATCGATATCGATAGCCATGTAATTGACCCGTTTTCAGAAGCAGATGAACGTTTTTTAGAATTTGTAAACGAACAAGTAGCTTCACTTTTTTAAAATTTTCTAAATAAAATAACTAATCCGTTACACAAATTGTTGTTAACGGATTTTTTTATTCGGTTTCTGTATTGAAATTCAAATTATTCTCCTTAATTTTGTTTATTCTTTTTTAACTTTAATTAAACAAAATAATGCCAGTTGCTCAAAAAACAGAATTAGACGACATTGCCATAGATAGAATTATCGAAATGGCGTGGGAAGATAGAACGCCTTTTGATGCCATAAAATTTCAATTTGGCTTAGCTGAAGCTGATGTAAAAGCATTAATGAAAAAAGAGTTAAAATTTTCAAGTTACAAACTGTGGCGAAAACGTGTGGAAAATTGTAAAACTAAACATGCCTCAAAACGGGTTGAGGGAATCGATAGGTTTAAATGCAATTTACAACGTGCCATTTCAAACAATAAAATATCTAAAAGATAAAAGATAAAATGGAAAAAGAAATACCTGACAATATTGTTTATTCAAAAGAACAAGGATACAATGCTAGTTTTTTACCTTATGCCACAAGCGTTGGAGCTCCCATTATTAAAGTCGATGATGTAGCCGCATGGAAAGGGAGAGGCGTAAGAAATGTTAATAAAGAATTCGAAAATAAATTCAATGAATTAAAACTTCAATACCAAAGTTTAATGGAAGAATTTGAATGGAATGAAATTATATACAATTCAAAATTTTCATTCGAACCTGTAATTGGTGAGATTTATCATTTATATGTAGGCAAAGAAGGAAATCATTTTTTATCTTTAATTCCACCATACGAATGGAACAAAGAACATTTAGGAACGTTCAAATTAAACAGCGATAAAAAATGGGTGAAACAAGAGTAATACACAAACAAGTTACATTTGAAGAAATAATGAACATGGAAAAACAAGAACGTGTTCATTTTGTAAATAGTTTGGGTGGGTATAAAAGTGTCGCATTAATTGGTACGAAAAATAATAACAACCAAACCAATTTAGCTATTGTAGACTCAATCCTTCATATTGGAAGTAACCCACCATTATTTGGAATGGTGTTTCGTCCAGGAATTGTGGAGCGTCATACACTTGAAAATATTTTAGAAACGGGCTTTTATACCATTAATCACATCAACGAAAAAATCTATATACAAGCACATCAAACCTCTGCGAGATACTCAAGAAATTATTCTGAATTTGATGTAACTGGATTATCACGTGAATATAAAAATAACTTTTTTGCCCCGTTTGTAGAAGAAAGTAATATCCAATTAGCAATGGAATTTAAAGAAAAAGTAACGCTTTCTATAAATAATACTGTTTTAATAATTGGTGAAGTGAAGGATGTTTATTTCCCGCAAAACTGTTTGCAAAAAGATGGTTTTTTAGATATTGAAAAAGCAGAATCAATAACTTGTTCTGGTTTGGACAGTTATCATAAAACAACACGGATTTCAAGATTGAGTTATGCAAAAGCAAACAAGGAAATTACTTCAATAATTTAATTTTGACAAAAAAACAGGTAAATATAGTTTGGTTCAAACGCGATTTCCGATTAATTGATAATGAAGCATTGTTTCATGCACATCAATCGGGTTTGCCACTTTTATTGATTTGTTTTTTTGAACCATCAGTAATGAATTATGACGATTCAGATGTGCGCCATTGGAGATTCATTTACGAATCCATTCAGGATTTGAATAAAAAACTCCAACCGTTCAATTCTAAAATTTATTTTTTTCATGATGAAGTAAAGAACGTTTTCTCAGAATTAATTCAAATTTTTGAAGTAAAGTCCGTTTTCTCTCATCAAGAAACAGGAAATAAATTGACCTTTGACCGTGACTTGGAAATGAAAGCTTTTTTCGATACCAATGAAATTACTTGGAAAGAATTTCAACTACATGGTGTTATTCGAAAATTAAAATCGAGACAAAATTGGGACAAACGCTGGGAGCAAATCATGCGAGACACGCCTAAAATGATAAAAGAATCCGATTTAAACACTATTACGCTAAATGAAGATTTTTACAATCAAATAAAAGGTGAAGATATATCAACTGAAATCACAACTCCTAATAAAAATTTTCAAAAAGGTGGTGAATACTGGGCTTGGCGCTATTTGGATAGTTTTATCAAAGAGCGCTATGTCAATTACAGCAAACACATTTCAAAACCGGCGTTGAGTAGAAAAGGATGCAGCCGATTGTCTCCCTATTTAACGTACGGAAATATCAGTATGCGGATGATATACCAGTATACCAATCAACATTATGAAGCCTCTAAAAACAAACGAGCGATTCTCAATTTTGTTTCGCGTTTGCATTGGCATTGTCATTTTATGCAAAAGTTTGAGGACGAATGCGAAATGGAATTTGAAAACGCCAACCGTGCCTATGACGTTTTGTTAAAACCAAAAAACAAAATTTACATTAAAGCTTGGCAAGAAGGAAAAACAGGTGTGCCAATAGTTGATGCGTGTATGCGATGTTTAGTTACCACAGGTTATATCAATTTTAGAATGCGTGCGATGGTGGTGTCATTTTTTACCTTTAATTTATGGCAAGATTGGCGTGAATTGCATTTTTTGGCAAGGCAATTTTTAGATTACGAACCCGGAATTCATTATCCCCAAATTCAAATGCAATCAGGTACAACTGGAATAAATACGATACGAATTTACAATCCTATAAAAAACTCTGAAGAACATGATTCAGAAGGCATTTTCATTAAGCAATGGCTGCCCGAATTAGCAGAAGTACCGGTTCATTTGTTACATGAACCATGGAAAATGAACGAAATGGAACAGCAATTTTATAATTGTATTATTGGCAAAGAGTATCCAGCTCCTATAGTTGATATTGAAGCAACTCGAAAGTATGCAAGTGATATCGTTTGGAGCTTCCGCAAAAAAGATGAAGTCAAGCAAGAAGGAAAACGAATTTTACAAAAACACGTGAGTAATCCGAATCGAAAAACAAAAAAGAAAACACAATAATGGCACTATTCTTAAAAGCAGATTGGGAAAATATCATTATGGCCAATTACGAGATTGATCCACAAATTCTTCTTCCATATTTGCCAAAAGGGGTTGAAATTGACTTGTTTGAAGACAAATGCTACATTAGTTTAGTAGGCTTTATGTTCAAGAATACGCAATTGTTTAACATTCCGATTCCAAAGTTTGGGACTTTTGAAGAAATTAATTTGCGATTTTATGTTACTCGAAAAGAAGGCAATCAAATAAAAAGAGGCGTGGTTTTTATCAATGAAACTATTCCTTATCCAATAGTGGCTTGGGTTGCCAATAAATTATACAAAGAGCATTATACCGTTGTACCAACAAAACATGAACAAATTTCAGGTACGGATTCGCATCAAATAAAATTCGAATGGCGAGTAGATTCCAAATGGAATAGCATCGAAGTGGAATATTCAAAAGAATCTAACACCATGGAAAGCGGCAGTTTAGAAAAATTAATTTACGAGCATTACTATGGTTACACTAAAGTAAGCGACAAAAAAACCGAAGAATATATATTGCAACATCCAAGTTGGAAAACGCATGCTGTTTTAAATTATCAAATTGATTGTGATTTTGAAGCGATGTATGGAAAAGATTTTGCAGTGCTCAATGAGACAAAACCAACGGCAGTTTTTGTTGCTAAAGGATCTAAAGTAGGTATTGAATGGAAAAGAAATCAACTAGCAGTGTAAAATGAAAGGAGTAAAAAAACAAAACCTACCGACTAAAGTGTGTATCGTTTGCCAAAAACCATTCGCTTGGCGCAAAAAATGGGAAAAAGTGTGGGACGAAGTAAAATACTGTAGTGATAAATGCAGGAATAAAAAAAAATTGAAAGATTGAAAGATTGAAAGATTGAAAGATTACAAATTATTCTAAATATTTAAATTCTTAAATTCTTAAATTCTTAAATTCTTAAATTCTTAAATCTTTAAATAAAAAAAACAAATGTCAAAAACACTACGACTACTTCTAGGAGATCAATTGAACAGCAATCATTCTTGGTTCAAAACCATTGATGATTCGGTTACTTATGTCATGATGGAAATTCGAACAGAAACGGATTATGCCAAACATCACATTCAAAAAATGGTTGGTTTTTTCTCGGCAATGCAGCAATTTGCTTCCGAATTACAATCCCAACAACATCAAGTCGTTTATTTTCATTTGAATGACACCAACAATTTACAATCGTTTGAAAAAAACATACTATACTTAATTGAAAAAGAAGATTATACAAATTTTGAATACCAATTCCCTGACGAATATCGATTAGACGAACAGTTAAAAAACCTATGTAAGTCGCTTTCCATTATTACATCGGTATGCGATTCGGAGCATTTTTTAAGTTCGAGAAACGAATTAGGTGATTTTTTCGAAGGTAAAAAAACCTTTTTAATGGAAAGTTTCTACCATATGATGCGAAAAAAACATCATGTTTTAATGGAAGGCGATAAACCATTGACAGGAAAATGGAATTATGACGGCGAAAACCGAAAAAAATTGCCCAAAGATCATAAACCCACTTCGCCTTTGATTTTTCATAATGATGTTTCTGAAATTCTTTCTGAAATTCAAAAGACAAACATTAAAAGTATCGGAAACATTGATGCTGAAAATTTTGTTTGGCCCATTAATAGAAAGCAATCACTTGAATTATTAGATTTTTTTGCAACGGAATGTTTGGCACTTTTTGGAAGTTACCAGGATGCTATGACGCCTAACGAATGGTCGTTGTATCACGCCCGTCTTTCGTTTTCGATGAATGTAAAACTAATTTCACCCTTGGAAGTGATTCAGCGCGCGATATTGGAATGGGAAAACAATCCTGAGAAAATTGCCTACCATCAATTGGAAGGATTTGTACGTCAAATTATTGGTTGGCGCGAATACATGCGTGGGATTTATTGGAACAAAATGCCCGAATACGCAACGATGAATTATTTTAATCACGAAAACCAACTTCCAGATTGGTTTTGGACAGGAAAAACAAAAATGAATTGCTTGAAAGACGCAATCAACCAATCAATAAATTACGCTTATGCACATCATATTCAGCGTTTGATGATAACAGGAAATTTTGCGCTTTTAGCAGGAATTCATCCAGATGAAGTGGACGCTTGGTATTTGGGAATTTATATCGATGCCATTGAATGGGTGGAAATTACAAATACGCGCGGTATGAGTCAGTTTGCCGATGGCGGAATTGTTGGAACTAAGCCTTATGTAAGCTCTGCTTCATATATTGATAAAATGAGTCATTATTGCGGAAGTTGTTTTTATAAAAAAGCAGTAAAAACAGGAGACAAAGCTTG
>JBIPOM010000281.1:0-3687 GCA_044379175.1 Flavobacterium sp.
CGTGTTGTATAGTTTAACCGTTGCCTGTTCAGATGAAGGCAATTGTAAGTAGAAACCATTTCCTTTAGAAGGATTTGGATACAAGCCAACTTGAGTGGCAAATGTATCAGTATTAAGCAACGCGTTTTGGAATACTATTTTAAAACGGTTTGTAGTATTTGCATCTGCTGTAAATGGCACTACTGTTCCATTGTTTATTTGCGTATAACTGTTGTTTAACGTATCAAACAAATAAGGCGTGGCTCCATCATAGTTGTCTAATTCAAATTGCCATTGGTAATTGGTATGACGCATCTTACCTATTTTAATTGGTAATTCTGATGTGGCGCTTGGGTTGTTTTGTAAGGCAATCGCTAAATTCGTATTGTTTTGTACAAAACTTACTTCTTCGTCTAAATTTGCCATTTTAGTCGCGTCTTCCGAAGTTACATTCCAGCTATAATTATCATTAAAGAGCGCTAATGTACCTTCAATTGTTTGCCACTGGTTGTTGGTGTTGGCTTGTAAATTTACTCGCAACAAACCATAAGCTGATGTGTTGGCAGTTCTAAACACGCCTGCTGCGGCATTGGCTAACGATTTGTTACTTTCTGTAAACGTCATACTAGCAGCTACTGTTGTGTTTGATTTTTTTACAAAAACCGCTTGTCCGGGTTGTAGGTATTGGTTGAAACTAGACGTTGGAGTATTATTATTATTTGTTAAATCACGAGTTACATACCCGCCTCTAGCGTTTAAAGTGGGGTCCCAATAGTAAACCACTCCATTATTCATATTAGTTGCCGCATCTAAAACTGCTTTTATATCTACAGTTGCTTGGTAAGGATTACCTACAAAACTAAACCCTTCTGCAGTTTGATTTAAAGTTGGCGAAAAGTTTCCAGTATGTAGAGTACCTGTAGCTCTTAGTACAGTTGGTGTAGCTGTTGGCGTATTCGTTGTTAAAACTGTTAAACGATCTCCTCTTACCATCAAACGATATGGAATTCCTGCGGTTAAAGAATTGGTAAGTGTACTCGTCACGGCCTCCCAGACTCCTGTGGAATTGTTGAAAGTAAATAAAGATGGATTATTCGTGCTCGTGGCATCAAAACCATTTGTTATTCCATCAACTCCTGTAATATGGGTGCCTAAACCTGCTGTTGAACCACCGTTTTCTTGCCAGTTTTCTTTAATACTTGAAGTTGAAGTAGTTACAGAAGGACTTAAAAAACGAAATGCTCGGCGTGCTGGAATGTAGCGTTCTGTGGTAACGTTGCCGGTAATACTTCCACCTGAGCCAATTGCAGCGACTTGTGCAGTGCCATTAGCGTTGGATTTTAAAGTAATATTTCCACCTGAAGCTAAAGTACCATCTGTAACTGTGATTACACCAATTATATTAAGCGCATTTCCGATAGTAACAGATCCTGAAGTCCTATTAATGGTCAAATTGTTCAAAACATTTGAAGTACCCGGAACGCTTTGATCGAAACGGATAGTTCCTAATGCTCCTGTGCCCTGGATAGAAATACTCGAAGTTGAACCGCCACGAATAAATCCACTACCCGTAAATACAGAAGCTACATTTGCCTCACCTAATGTTAGGGTATTACCATTCAAATCTAAGATATCAGTTGCATTGGTTAAAGTAATTGCATTACCTCCATTCGGTCCTTCAACTAAAAGATTTGTTAACATACGTATGCTCCCTGAAGGTTTATTTGATACAATATAATCAATATCAAATGGAGCTGAACCAGTTACGTCTTGAACTCCAGACCCAGTAAAAAAAACAGCTCTATTATTTGAATTAAATGGTGCATTGTCAATAAAATTACCTGTCAATTCAAGATCACCGCCTATATTTGTCGAAAGAGTAGTTAAAGCATTAGCATTGTTAGTATAATTAACACATTTCAAACGCTCAGTCGAACTAGCGAGTGAAATACTACCGTTATTAATTACATTTCCAACAACAGTTAACCCTATTTCGCTAGGGCTCGCAATAGTCATGCCCTCAAGAGACAAGGTGCTACCAAAGTCTACCGTTAAGTTACCTCCCATTTGACGTGCCACATTTGCTCCGTTGTTAAGATTAAAGATGGTATTCCCTGAAATTTGAACATGATGGGGATAACCATTACCTGATGTTGCGGACCATTCTGTTCCTCTATTGAAAGTTCCACCACTATTATATACTAAAGTAGTACCTGAAGCATAAATAGGTGCGTTTGTAGTTACAAAACCTCCGCTATTAATGGTTAATATACTATTAATAGTAGAACTCGTTCCAAAGTTAACGCCACCTGCTAGCGTTGCATTATTAAATGTAATTGTTCCGGAAACCGTTGCCGAACCTGCAAATACAACCGTGCCATTACCAGCTGTAAAAGTTCCGTTATTGGTAAGGAAACCTCCATTTGAGATGGTTAGTGCTCTGGGTGTTAAGTCGGAAGCAGTGAGTGTTTTTCCAGTATTAATAACCATCGAACGTAATGTTATGTCTGAATTAACCGTAACATTGTGATCTATTGTAACAGATGCACCAGATGGTGGAATAGTATTGTTTAACCAAGTAGATGTTTCATTCCAATTCCCGTCTGCTACAGTTATTGGTTTAGTTATTGAAAAACCATTTACAAACATATTTTTTTGTCCCGATCCATCATTTTGGTTACCAATGTAGAAATTAAAACCATCAATGGTTGATGAACTATTAATAGGCGTAGTATATGTTGCACCACCACTTCTAGAAGTCATAGAAAATGAGTAGGCACTAGCACTTGTTCTTGTTATTGTAACAAGCATAGCTGTTGTGCCATAGCTTGTATTTGCATTCCCGTTAGTTGTGGTTATAGTAGATGAGCCTCCATTATTCACATTGAAAATAGTGGTTCCACCAGATCGTAAATCAAAACCTTTAGAACCACCGCCAGCATCCCAATTTATTGACCAATAAAAAGAAAAAGTGTCTCCAACTTGTATTCCATTATTTATAGAACGGTAGGCATTGAAATAGGCGCTACCTGTTGCAAACATACCGAAAGCAGTAGTGCCAATACCATTAGTTCCCATACCATTGTTTGCTGGGTTTCCAATAAAACTACCAGAACTAGCTCCCGCATTTAAAGACCATGCTCCAAAACCTGTTCCTTGATTTGAATTATTTGTCCATGAACTAGCATAACTTGAAGCATTGTCAGAAAAATTTTGTCCTGAAACTACGTTGCCTATAAATAAAGCTATCCAAGTAAAAATATAAATTACGAATTTTGAGTATTTTTTCTTCATTTTTTTAATTATTATATTAATTAGTTAGTGTAACAAAACAGAAAATTATCCTGAGTCATTTATAAAAAGTGTTCAAAATTTAATTAAATAAACCCTAAAAAACTTTCTTTTTTTCAGAGCACGCAATTGTGAAATTCATATTAATTATAACAATAAATTGAATACTTAATTTTATTTTAAGTATAAAAAAACGAATATCACAAAACTTCTTGAACTACTAAATTAAAAAATAAAATACTTTTTTTTTAAAAATATTTACACGAAAACGTTTTCGTGTTGATAAAAAATTCAAATAAAGGGAAAAGATAAAGAGATTGCCTACTGCGTAGGGGATGCTTCGCAAGCAGGCCTACTGCGTAGGAGATTCTTCGCAAGCTCAGAATGACAATGGGGAAATTAGCGAATTAGCGAGTG
>JBIPOM010000055.1:0-13531 GCA_044379175.1 Flavobacterium sp.
TGGTAACGTTTTAGACCATTTAGACCATTCGCCTTTTGCATTTTTTTGAGAAACAGAATAATTAACTGTTTTAAATTGATACGTTTGAGAAAATCCCAACTGTGTACATAAACCTAAAAACAATACAATAACTATTTTTTTCATTTTATATAAATTAAAATTGAATTTCATTTACACTACCTTTTGCAAAATTAAATTCGGTAATCACATCATTTATTATCGTTTCAACAGGAAGAATATCATGAATTAATCCTGCAATTTGTCCGATTTCTAATTCACCTTCAACTAAATCGCCTTCAAACATTCCTCGTTTGGCTCTTGCTCTACCTAATAACGTTTTTAAATCATCTACGGAAGCACAATTGGCATAAGCGGTTTGAATATCATTAAAAAATTTATTTTTAATTAATCTAACAGGCGCTAATTCTTTTAAAGTAACTAATGTTTCACCTTCTTGGGTTTCTAAAATGGTTTTTTTAAAGTCAATATGCGCGCTTGATTCTATTGAAGCGGCAAATCGACTTCCCATTTGAACACCATCTGCACCTAATACCATTGCGGCTAACATGCCTTTTCCTGTAGCAATTCCGCCAGCTGCAATTAATGGAATTGTGATATTTTCTTTTACCATTGGAATTAAAGTAAGTGTTGTCGTTTCTTCTCTACCGTTGTGTCCTCCAGCTTCAAAACCTTCGGCAACAACAGCATCTACACCTGCCTCTTGGGCTTTTAAAGCAAATTTTGAACTACTTACTACATGCACTACTGTAATGCCTTTTTCCTTTAGAAAAGTAGTCCAAGTTTTAGGATTTCCAGCAGAGGTGAAGACAATTTTCACACCTTCTTCTACTATAATTTGCATTATTTCTTCGATGTTTGGATATAACATCGGAACATTTACACCAAATGGATTTGAGGTAGCCTTCTTACATTTTTGAATGTGCTCTCTTAGCACTTCAGGATACATAGAGCCCGCACCAATAAGACCTAATCCTCCAGCATTACTTACAGCACTTGCTAATTTATAACCACTATTCCAAATCATTCCTCCTTGAATAATTGGATATTTTATTCCAAATAATTGTGTGATTTTATTCATTTATCTGTACTCCTATTTTTTAATTATTTTACCAACATGTTCTTTAGTAGATAAATATCTATAATAGTAAATACCTTTTGGTAAATCTTCTAAATCAATAAAGGCGTTATATGAACCTTCAAACTCTTTTTCAGCTACTTTTTGACCCAAAGAGTTCTTAATTTCAATTGTTCCTTTTTCTGAAAAATCTTCAAGATACAAAAACATAAGATCTGCTGTTGGGTTCGGATAGACTGTAAAATATTTTGGCTCCTCATCAACAATTATTTCCATATTTAAAGCCGCCGTTAATGCCAATTGAAAATCTGGGATTCCATATCCTTTTTGTATGGTTGGATTACTATAATTATCTGATGATTGTTTTATGAATTGAACCACTTGTTGTGCAGTTAAATTAGGTACAGCCGACCAAAAAGTAGCCACCATTCCAGCAATAACCGGACTAGAAAATGAAGTACCACTTGAATTATATATAGTACCCGTTGGAGAACAAACGGTTGTTCCTAAACCCTTTGCACATACATCTGGCTTTATGCGTCCGTCAAATGAAGGCCCAATTGAACTAAATGTAGCGTATTGTTCTAAACTATTTACCGCACCAATGGTTAATGCACCAATTGCGTCTGCTGGTGTACCAATGTGTGGCTCGTTTGAGGAACCTGAATTACCAGCACTAATAACAACTACAATTCCTTTATTGAATGCCATATTGGCACCACGGGAAGAAAACGTTTTGTTTCCAATCATATCATTATAATCGTGAGAATAGTTAGGATTGTCATATCCAAAATATCCTAAAGACGAATTAATTACATCCGCACCATAATAATCTGCTAATTCGGCACCCTCTACCCAATATGATTCTTCGACTGGATTTTCAGAATTAATATCTTCTGTAATAAATAAATAATATTGTGCACTCGGAGCTGTACCTACTAATTGTCCTTCTGCAAAACCACCCATAGTGGATAACACATTTGAACCATGATTGTGTCTGGAAAAATAATTTGTATTTTGATCTGGAAAATTATATCCACCTAAAATTTGATTATTTGTAATCAAATTTTGAAATGGAATAGCCGTATTAACTCCTAAAAAACCAGAATCTAAAACCGCAATAACCTTTCCTTGTCCCGTATAATTTTGTTGGTGTAATAAATGTCCGTTAAGCATTTCTATTTGATTCTGGGAATCGCCGTAATTATAAATTACTTGTGTTTCAAATTGTTTGTTTACTGATGATATTTTATTATTTTGTGAAACTCTTCCACCTGGATTTAAGGAATGGTTGGCAAAAGTAATGTGATTCACGAAACTTAAATTTGTTAAAGCTTGAATATTGGTTTGTGTGCCTCGAATATGCAACGCATTCATCCATCTTGATTTTGCCATAACTGTAATACCTGTAGTGGCAGCAATTTGTGTAATATAACTTTGCTCCACAGGAACATCTGTAATATCTAAAGAAATATTTTGAGCCATTCTTCTATCCAAAGCACGTTGTGTTAGCATTGATAAAGGATTCGCTAAAAAAGTTGTCGCACTTGGCTTATTTTTAAAATATACCCAAGCATCTTCAATTTGGGCAAAACCCAAGTTGACTACACCTAAAATAAATAAAAAGTATATTTTTTTCATATTAAAAATTAGAATTCAAATATAACAAAATTATTTTATGAAATTACTCCACTACCCTGCAATTCATCATCTACATACCAAGCTACAAATTGCCCTTCTGCAATTGCGGATTGCGGATTTTCAAATTGCACATACATTCCGTTATCAAATTGATGCAAAGTTGCTTTTTGCAAAGGCTGACGGTATCTAATTCGTGCCATTACATTTTTAGTTTCTCCTATCTTCAATTTTAAATCTTGTCGAATCCAATGTACTTCGTTTGCTTTAATGAATAAAACGTTTTTAAATAATCCAGGATGATTTGCTCCTTCTCCAACATAAATAATATTATTAATAACATCGGTTTGAATTACAAATAAACCTTCTTTTGTACCTCCCACATTTAATCCACGACGCTGCCCATTGGTAAAATAATGGGCGCCTTGGTGCTTTCCTTTTACAATTCCGTTTGCTTTTGAATAGTCTTTGTTTTTTGAATAAAAAGCCAAAGTGGCTTCTGTATTTTCAAAATTAGGAAGTGGCGAATTATAAATTTCATTAGTCGAAGGTATTTCAACAATTACACCCTCTTTTGGTTGTAACTTTTGTTGTAAAAATTCTGGTAAACGCACTTTTCCAATAAAACATAAACCTTGAGAATCTTTTTTCTCAGCCGTTACTAATTCCATTTTAGTGGCAATTTCTCTAACTTCTGGTTTGGTTAACTCGCCAATTGGAAATAATGCTTTTGCTAATTGTTCTTGCGATAATTGGCATAAAAAATACGATTGATCTTTGTTGTCATCTTTACCAGCTAGTAATTGATGTACTTCTTTATCGTTGAAATTAATTGTGTTTTTTCTGCAATAATGTCCGGTGGCCACATAATCCGCTCCTAATGAAACGGCAATTTTCATAAAAACATCAAACTTAATTTCTCTGTTGCATAATACATCAGGATTTGGAGTTCGTCCGTTTTCGTATTCAGAAAACATATAATCAACAATTTTTTCTTGATATTGATCAGATAAATCAACGGTTTGAAATGGAATTCCTAATTTTTCTGCGACCAATAAAGCATCATTACTATCTTCTAACCACGGACATTCATTTGAAATAGTTACGGAATCATCGTGCCAATTTTTCATAAAAAGTCCAATAACGTCATAACCTTGCTCTTTTAAAAGATAGGCTGCAACGCTTGAATCTACTCCACCTGAAAGTCCTACAACTACTCGTTTCATTTATTTTTATTATTATTCTTCAACTGGTTTTTCTTTTGGAGTAGTTTTAGCAAACTTCTTGGCTAATTTTTGCTCCATTTTATTTAATTCCTTTGAAAATTTATCCGCTTTAACTTGTTTTATAACTTTGTCGTTCTCATAAAATTTCCACATTCCAACCTTTACATTATTTTTATAGATTCCTTCGTATAATTTTTTTCCATTTCCATCAAAATAAATGGCAATACCTTCAAACATATCATTAACGTATTGATGTTGGTCGATTTGCTTTCCATTTTCGGCAAACGTTTTTCCAACTCCATTTTTTTTACCATCTGAATAATTTATTTCTTCCGCCAATTTATTTGCTTTATAAAACACTTTTCTAACTCCGTTAAGCTTCCCATTTTTATAATTTTCCAGCGTCATAATGTCTTTAGATTCTTGATGGTAATACTTCCATTGTCCTTCAAAAAGTTTATTTTTTACGACACCTTCACTTACTTTATTAGCTTTTTGGTCGAAAAAAATGGTATAACACGAACCATCATTTTTAGAAAAGTCTCTTGTAGCAATAACAGTTCCAGCTTTGGTATCATCAAAATATTTAAACATTCCCACTTCTTTTCCGTGTTCAAAAACACCTTCATAACGTGGACGTTTGCTTTCCTCATGTAACCCTTTCCATAACCCATGTCTTAAGCCTTGTTCGTCAAATTGATTTAATTTATCTTGAGCTGAAACCAAATTTGCAAATACTATAAAAGCGAAATAAATTAGATTTTTCATAAATTATAAAATTTGTTTAATATGTTTTTATCCATCTAAAATAATATAACGATTGATTCACAAAAATAGTATAAAAAAACCTGTTCTCAACAAGAACAGGTTTTAAAGAATTTATTTTTTCTTTTGGTTTAATGCTTTTTGAGCTTCTTGTTGTTCCATTATTTCTCGCATTTTCTTTTGAAATTTCGATTCCGTTTTAGGTTTCGTTTTATTTACTTGAATTTGTTCGTGAATTTTTTCTTCGTTTACCACATACTTTTTAATCACTAACATAATTCCAATTGTAATTAAGTTAGAAATAAAGTTGTATAAACTTAATCCAGAACCATAATTATTGAAGAAAACCAACATCATAATTGGAGAAAGATAAATCATAATTTTCATGATTTTTCCCATATCTGGCATACCTTCTTGTTGTGGTGCTTGCATCGCTTGGTCTCCAGTTGTCATTTTCATATAGAAGAAAATAGCAATAGCGGCTAATATTGGGAACAGACTTACGTGATCACCATAAAAAGGTATATTAAAAGGTAACTTATAAATAGAATCGTATGAAGATAAATCGTCTGCCCAAAGGAAACTTTTTTGTCTTAAATCAAAAGCAGAAGGGAAAAACTGAAATGAAGCATACATAAAAGGTAGTTGAATTAACGCTGGAATACAACCTGCCATTGGATTTACACCCGCTTTAGAATACAATGCCATTGTTTCTTGTTGTTTTTTCATTGGGTTATTTTTGAATTTTTCACCCAATTCTGCAATTTCTGGTTTTAAAACTTTCATTTTGGCTTGCGACAAGAATGATTTGTAAGTAATAGGCGACATCGCAATTTTTATCAAAATGGTAAAGATTATAATTGCAATTCCGTAAGGCATAAATCCTGATAACAATCCAAAAAGAGGAATAAAAATAAATTGATTAATCCAACCAAAAATGCCCCAACCTAAAGAAACTAGTTCATCTAAGTTTTTGTCATAAGCACTTAATGTATTATAATCTGTTGGACCATAATACATATTCATATCATAATTTAAAGCCCCGTTTTTATACTCTAAAGGTATTATAGCAGTAAAATTTTTTGTGAAAACAGTATCTGTTTCTTCATTATCGACAAGATTGTCAGACTTTAACACTACTTTTTTAAATGGAGTATTTGTCAACAAAACAGAAGAATAAAAATGCTGTTTGTATGCTACATAGCTAACTTCTTCAGCAGTATCTTCTGTATCAGAAGTAGCATTTAAATAATCGTCTTTATCGCCATCAAATTCGTAAAGTAATTCTGTATATCTATTTTCATATGAAACACTTTTCTCATTACGATATGTTTTTAAATTCCATTCTAAATTCGTTGGTTTTGAAGTATTTAACACATTTTCTAAACCTTGAGTACGAATAGAAAACTCCAGCATGTGGTCGCTATCTTTCATTACATAACGGTACTCTAAAAACTGATTTTCACCTGTTTTTAATTGCATTGTTACCACCTGATTTTTTCCTTCTTTAGTAAATTTAGGTTCGAAGTATAAATCTTTTGTATTGATAACTTTACCGTCTTTTGTTGTTAAGGTTAAATTGAAATTCGCATTATTATCTTTAATAATTTGAACTGCTTTACCAGAACCTTTTTTAAATTGTTCTTCATTTAAAATGGTTGCTTCAGAAATATACCCACCTTTATTTGCTATTTGTAAACGCAACACATTATTTGCTAATAATGTAGTAGTATCTTTTGCTGATGGCAATGATTCTGCAAAAGCGAAAGCGCCTAAATTAGATAAAACTTCTTGTGGAACTTTACCTGTAGAATCTGTTTTTTGAACCAACTGATTTGAAGTTACAGCAGCACTTTTAGGTGTTTTTGCTTCTTTATCCGCTTGTTCTTTTTTGGCTTTTTCGGCTAACTCTTCTTTTGTAGGTTGATTTGAATACATCATCCACATTAAAATCCCGAAGATTAATGTGAAACCAATTAACGACTTAATGTCAAACTTTTTTTCTTCCATAATAGAATGTGCAACTCAAACAGAGTTGAATTAAATTTATTTTATTTGTCTGCTTTAAAGTAATATCGTTACAAAATAACGATTTTACTTATTTTTAACAGCTGCAGCCACTAATCCCATAAATAAGGGATGTGGATTTAATACTGTACTTTTATATTCTGGGTGATATTGAACTCCAATAAAGAAAGGGTGGTTTGGCAATTCAATTATTTCCACCAATCCCGTATCTGGATTTGAACCTGAAGCGACTAAACCTGCTGCTTCCATTTCTGCTATATAGTCACCATTAAACTCAAAACGATGACGGTGTCTTTCTAAAATATCTGATTTTCCGTAAATTTTATGGGCTAATGTATTTTCTTGAATTGAACATTTCCAAGCACCTAAACGCATGGTTCCACCTTTTTCAGTAACTGTTTTTTGTTCTTCCATTAAACTGATAATCGGATAGCTTGTATTGGCATTCATTTCAGTTGAATTGGCATCTTTTTTTCCAAGTACATTTCTAGCAAATTCTATAGAAGCCATTTGCATACCTAAACAAATTCCTAAAAATGGAATGTTATTTTCACGTACAAATTTTATCGCTTCAATTTTACCTTCAATTCCTCTTTCTCCAAAACCTGGAGCTACCAAAATAGCATCTAATCCTTTAAGTTTTGATGCTACATTCGATTTATCTAAAAATTCTGAATGAATACTGACAACATTTACTTTTGTTTCTTGTGTTGCGCCAGCATGAATAAAAGCTTCTAAAATGGATTTATAAGAATCTTGTAGTTCTACATATTTACCAACCAAACCGATGTTTACTTCGTGTTTTGGATGTTCTAATTTATATAAAAATTCGTTCCACTGTTTTAAATCTGGAGTGGCTTTTTCTGGTAAATTTAGTTTTTTAAGTGCTACTTTATCCAAACCTTCTTCTTGCATTAAGTTGGGCACTTTGTATATGGTAGAAGCATCAATAGATTGAATAACAGCTTCCTTTTTTACATTACAAAACAAGGCTAATTTCTGACGTAAATCTTGAGATAATTCATGCTCTGTTCTACATACTAAAATATCAGCTTTAATACCGCTTTCCATCAAGGTTTTTACCGAATGTTGTGTAGGTTTTGTTTTTAATTCTCCCGCAGCGGCTAAAAATGGCACTAAGGTTAAATGAATTACAATCCCATTATTATCACCTAATTCCCAAACCAATTGACGAACCGATTCTATGTAGGGTAATGATTCAATATCACCAACAGTACCACCGATCTCAGTAATTACTATATCATAATCGCCAGAATTACCTAGCAATTGCATGCGTTCTTTAATTTCATTGGTAATATGAGGTACGACTTGAACGGTTTTTCCTAAAAATTCGCCACGTCGTTCTTTTTCAATAACTGATAAATAAATTCGACCTGTTGTAACGTTATTTGCTTGTGATGTCGGTACATTCAAAAAGCGTTCGTAATGTCCTAAATCCAAATCTGTTTCTGCTCCATCGTCTGTAACATAACATTCTCCGTGTTCGTATGGGTTTAAAGTTCCAGGATCTACATTAATGTATGGGTCAAATTTTTGAATAGTTGCTCTGTACCCTCTGGCTTGTAATAATTTTGCTAAAGATGCTGCTATGATACCTTTTCCTAATGAAGAAGTAACACCACCTGTAACGAAAATGTATTTTGTTTGATTCATGTTGTTGTTTGTTGTGTTGTTGCTTGAGACAAGTAAAATATGTCCTAATCATATTGAATTTAAAAACAGGCAAAGATAATATTAATTAGCCAATGTGCCAATTCTAATTTATCAATTTTCATTTTAAAACAATGTGATAATAAAAATTTAATTTTAAAAATATTTAGACCAATAAACAAAACGTTTAATCCAATTTAATTTCACTATTGAATATGAAGCATAACGCAAAGGAATTTCAAAAAAAGTAGGTTTTTCTAAAATGCTTTTAAAATGAGAGAATGTTTTAAAACCTTCATATCCATGATACGATCCTATCCCGCTGGAACCTACCCCGCCAAAACCGAAATTTCCGTTTACCAAATGCATGATAACTTCGTTAATACAGCCACCTCCAAAAGACAATTCATTTAAAAACAATTCTTTATATTTATTACTTTCTGTAAATAAATATGCAGCTAATGGTTTCTCTTTAGACTTTATTTTTTGAATGACCTCATTAAAATCATCATAAAAAAGTATGGGTAAAATTGGACCAAAAATTTCTTCTTGCATAATGGGACTTTCCCAAGATGGATTCAATACTAATGTAGGATCAAAATTTCTGGTTTTTATATCATAATTTCCTCCAAAAATTACATTTTGATTTTCTAATAAATGTGCTAATCGTTGGGTGTGATTTTCAGATACTATTTTTGTGAAATTCTGATTTATAACAGCGTATTTTCTTAATTGAATTTCTTGTTTAATGCCATTTAAAAATTCGTTTTTTAATGATTGATGCACCATTACGTAATCAGGTGCCACACAGGTTTGACCCGCATTTAAAAATTTTCCCCAAACAAGTCGTTGAATGCCTATTTTTAAATTACAATTTTCTGTAAAAATTGCTGGTGATTTTCCACCCAATTCTAAAGTAACCGGAATTAAATTTTCTGCTGCAGCTCGATATACAATTTTTCCCACATTTGTTGAACCTGTGAAAAATATTTTATCAAACTTTGAATGAATTAACTTAGTTGTTTCTTCAATTCCGCCTTCCACAACAGCAAAAACTGAAGCATTAAAGTTTTCTGAAATTATTTTTTTCAAAGCATTACTGGAATGAATCGCGACTTCACTAGGTTTTATAATAACTGTATTTCCTGCTGCTAAAGAAGCGATAGCTGGAGCTAAAGCCAATTGATACGGATAATTCCAAGCACTAATCATTAACGTTGTTCCAAGTGGCTCGGGTAAAATATAATTTTTAGAAGGGAAGTTTATTAAACTTGAAGCGACACTTTTTTTAGAAGCCCACTTATTCAATTTTCTTACTGCTTCATCAATTTCAATATATAAAAAACCAAATTCAGTTAAATACGTTTCAAATTCCGATTTGTTAAAATCCAAATAAATGGCTTCTGACAACATTTTTTCATTTTGTTGCAAAACAACTTTCAACTTTTTTAAAACAGCAATTCTAAATGAAATCGGTTTAGTTTCATTTGTCTGAAAAAATGACTTTTGATTATTTACAATATCTTCCATTACTGAGGTTTTGGATACTTTTTTTGAATGTTATGAATTAATTCTTCTAATCCATTAAGTTTTAGCTCGTACACCAATTTAAGTTGCTCGCCTAAAGTTCCAGCAGGAAAACCTTTATTTTTGTACCAAACAACATACTGTTCAGGTAAATTTATAAGATAACGCCCTTTGAATTTTCCATAAGGCATTATTGTGTATGCGAGTTTGATGAGTTGGACTTGGTTGGTCATTAATTAGCAAATTTTAAATGATTTTTATTCCAATAATTTTCAATGAATTTCCATTTATCATTATAATAACCAGAATCTCGCTTAATCCAATTAATTTCAACTTCTTTTTCATTTAAAATTTTATTGATAAAAATTCCATTTCGTTTTTCATAACCACAACCTCTACCTGAGATATTTCCAATTTTAAAACATTTATTATTTGAAATGTAAAACAAATCACTATCCCAGTTATAATCTGCACATCCACTTCCGTGATATGAATAGTAGTAATTAGATTTTTCTATTTTTTGAGGTCCCGGAAAATCTTGTAATTTGCTAATTATTGAAAATTCTTTTTTATGTATATCAAAAAGTAGTACATCAATAATACCAGGTATTTGAGTTATGTAATTTAATTCAATATCTTGATAACCATCGTCGTTAAAGTCAATTATTTTGTATTCATCAATAAAATCATTATGCTTATAAATTGTATCTAATTTTTGATTTAAAATAATAAATGAAAAATCTAAATTTTCTTCTTTAAATTGCTTTAGAATAAATTTTAAATTATCAACAATTAAAGTATCTCTTTTAATTTCATTAAATTCATTTTTTGACTTAATTTCACGATTAAAATTTATATTTGAATTATTATTGACTTTTTTACAAGAATAAAAAAATAATAAGAAAGTTAAAATAAAAAACTTCATTGTATTAAGATTTTGATTAAGAAGAGATTCCTTCGGAATGACAAGATTGAGTATGAAATTTAGTTTAATCACTTCCAATTAAAAACCACTTCCTTTTTAATGTCTGGATGTAAGCTATTTAAAACTGGACAAGTCATTGCTGTTTTTTCTAAAATGGTTTTTTCTTTGTCCGTTACTTCAACATTCATAGAAAAAGTTATGTGAATTTCTGTAATTCGTCTTGGTTCGGTTCCCATAATTTTAGTTACTTCAGCTGTTGAATTAGAGAAATCTACGTTTAAATCTTGCGCTTTAATACCCATTACCGTAAACATGCAACTTGCCAAAGCATTTGCTACTGTATCAGTTGGTGAAAATGCTTCTCCTTTTCCGTTATTATCAATTGGTGCATCCGAAATAATTTCTGAACCAGAAGCTAAATGTTTCGATGATGTTCTTAAATCGCCTAAATAAGTTACTTTTGAAGTTGCCATTATTGCGCTTGTTTTATGGTTAAATCTGAATTATAATACATCATATAAACGCCATTATTAGAATTGTTTATATAATTAAACTGACTTTCAATTTGCTCTGAGATTTGACTTTCAGCAGATTTAAAAAACCCTTCTTCCTGACACATTCTTAAAATGGCATCAAAAGTCACATCAAAACCTCGAGTTGCGTATTGATTTGGTTGTACTTTATTATCTTTTTTATACGCTTTTGCAAAAATTAATGCTTCTGCTGATTCATTCTCACGAATAGCGGAAGGATACAACATTTGTAAAGCAGCTAAGTTTTTTGATGGAATTTCTTCAAAATCCAAAGCATCATTTCTTTCAAAAACTACCAGTTGAATATCAAATTCTTTTTTAAGTTTTAATAAATTATTGACTACAGAAAGTACTTGAATAATTTTATCTGAATCTAAAATCACAAAGTTCTTTTTCCCTTTTTGTAAATTAGATTTTAAAGTCGCATAATCAAAAATACCTTTTTCATTAAAATAAAATGATTTCACTTTTGGATAATTAGAAGAAAAATTTGCACTTAATTTTGATTTTGCAGAAGAATGAATAGCAAAAATAGCGTCCGATTTTGATTTCAAATACCCCATTAATTTTTCCTTTTGAATGGTTTCATTAGGCATGGCATAAAAAACGTTAGCACCTCCAACCCCAACATCATTAGTTAATGGAGAAATAACGGCTGTTTTTTTATCAACTAATTGTCCAGCAAGTTCTACAAAAGAATTGGTAAAAGGTCCAATTACGACATCTACATTAGAAAAAGTATTGTTTTTAATTAATGCAGCCACGTTTGAAGAATATTTTGAAGATTCCGCATCATACACTTTTGCATTAATTGGCAATCCCAATACTTTAGCTGAATCAATAGCTTTAAGTGCTCCTGCATAAAAATCTAACGTTATGTTTAAAAATTTATCAGTTTTTAAATATTCGATTTTTGTTTTAGAAGAATCTTTTTCAATTCTATTAATATTAAAAGGCATCAATAAAACTAAATTTCTTTCTCTGGTTTTATTTACAGTTTCTAATAAATTTACTTTTTCTTTCTTTAAAATTATTGAATCTTTCTTTACAACTAAATTACTTTTTTTTGGCAGAACCAATAACGTACCTTCAATTAAACCCTCTTTTGCTGATGGATTTTTCGCAATTATTTCTTCTATAGAAATATTAAATTTTTTCGAAATACTATACAGCGTTTCTTTAGCTTCAACTTCGTAAGAAATCACGTTTTCTGACGATACAATATTTTTTACTGATTTTGGTAAAGTTAAAACGACTCCTTTTTTCAATCTAATTTCCGTTCCGATTTCAAATTCCGTTCCTATTTCTGGATTTAGTTTTTCCAACTCTTCAATAGAAATTCCATATTTTTTTGAAACAGAATATTTAGTGTCTTTAGGTTGAATAATATGCTTATTTGGCGAAGATGAACTTATTATTGCAGCTTTTGGAATGGTGAGAACACTATTTTCTTGAACGCCATTTTTGACTTCTGGATTGGCTTTTAGAATATCTTCCGATGTAATATTATATTTTTTTGAAATACTATATAAAGTCTCACCTTTAATAACGGTATGTTTAGTTTGAGCATAATTTGGAACACTTACCAAAAATAAAATTAATAAAAAATATGCTTTTTTCATAGAGGTTGGTTTATATTTTATTTGGGTGCAATTTCAATGCCAAGTTGAATAATGATAAAATTCAGATTTATTATAACTTTTCAAAAATAAGCATTATTATTTCAATTATAACATTTGAAAAATAAAAAGCAATGCCAATTTTTAATTAAATATTGACATTGCCATTGTTTTTTGAAATTGTTATTTTTTTTATTCCCATTCAATAGTTGCTGGTGGTTTTGAACTAATATCGTACACCACTCGGTTTACACCACGAACATTATTGATAATTTCATTCGATATTTTCATTAAAAACTCATAAGGTAAATGTACCCAATCAGCTGTCATTCCGTCTGAAGATTCTACAGCTCGTAACGCCACTACTTTTTCATACGTACGCTCATCGCCCATTACACCTACACTATTTACGGGTAATAAGATAGCACCTGCTTGCCAGACTTTATCGTACAAACCGTGTTCTTTCAATCCATTAATATATATAGCATCTACTTCTTGTAAAA
>JBIPOM010000056.1:0-13424 GCA_044379175.1 Flavobacterium sp.
ATAGTGATTGCTTTGCACCTGTTGAAACAACAACTTGATTAGGCGTATAGTTTAGATTATTATCTCTTTTGAATTTTGCACAAATAGCTTCTTTCAAATCTAAATAACCATCTACAGGTGAATAAGTAGAATAATTATCGTCAATGGCTTGCTTGGCTGCTGCTTTTATGAAATCTGGCGTATTGAAATCTGGTTCGCCTAAGCTTAAACTTATAATGTCTTTTCCTTGTTGTTTTAATTCTCTTGCCAATGCTGCCATTGCTAAAGTTTGTGAAACTGCAAGATTGTTAATTCTTTCAGATAAAATGTGATTCATGTTGTGTGGTTAAATATGATATAAATGAAGAAACGCGATAAATCGCGTCTCTATTTTGTTATGCTAATTGTGGTTTTTGACCTAACGTTTTTAAATGTTTAAAATGTGCAATCACGGCACTTCTCATGGTTTGATATTCAAAGTACGGTAAATCGCATTCGGCAGCAGTTTGTTTTACAAATTCTGCAATTTTACCATAATGAATATGGCTAATATTTGGAAAGATATGGTGTTCGATTTGATGATTTAGTCCGCCTGTATACCAATTTACAATCCAATTTTTCGGTGCAAAGTTTACAGTAGTTAACAATTGGTGAATGGCCCAAGTATTTTCGATTTCGCCCACTTCGTTTGGATGAGGATTTATAGTATCTTCAGTAATGTGTGCTAATTGAAAAACGATGCTTAATATCATTCCCGCAGTATAATGCATTATAAAAAACCCTATTAGTATTACCCACCAACTAGCAACTCCAAAAATTAAAGGTAATACAATCCAAAAGCTAAAATATACTATCTTAGAAATCACTAAACCTGTCCAAAGTGTTTTTGGATTTGGCGTATTACCATAAGATAATTTTCTTTTTAAATAACCACCCATTTGTTTAAAATCGGTAGTTAAACACCAATTAATAGTAAGTAATCCATATAAAAATATTGAATAATAGTGTTGAAATGCATGAAATTTGTACCAAGTAGCTTCTTTTGTAAAACGAATTACTCTACCTGCATCTAAATCCTCGTCATGACCAGGAATATTTGTGTAGGTATGATGTAAAACATTATGTTGCACTTGCCAATTATAGACGTTTCCTGCTAATATGTATATACTTCCACCCATTATTTTATTTAACCAAGTTTTAGAAGAATACGAACCGTGATTTCCATCATGCATTACGTTCATACCAACACCAGCCATACCTATACCAATAATTACAGATGCAAAAAGATATACTAAAACAGGAATATCAATGAAAAATATTACAAAAAACGGGATGAAAAACAAGCTGAACATTATGCCTGCTTTTAAATGCAATTTCCAATTCCCTGTTTTGTCAATATTATGCTCTTTAAAATAGTCGTTAACTCTTTTATTTAGTGTTCTAAAAAATTGATTTTTATCTGTTCTTGAAAAAGTTGGTGCTTTTAATTCCATTTATTTTTTATTTAATTCACAAATGTACTAATATTTCTCGAAAAGTTATTATGATAAATATCATATCATATAAAAATTGTATTTTTGCAAAAAATAAAGGATAATTTGGAACTGATATTAAAATATTTCCCCGATTTAACTCCATTACAGATTGAACAATTCACAAAATTATACGATTTGTATACAGACTGGAATTCTAAAATTAATGTAATTTCGAGAAAAGACATAGATGAGCTTTATTCTAGACACGTTTTGCATTCATTAGGAATTGCAAAAGTAATCCAATTTCAGCCTAGTGCATCAATTTTGGATGTAGGAACTGGAGGTGGTTTTCCTGGGATTCCATTAGCTATTTTATTCCCTGAAACACAATTTTATTTGATAGATATTATTGCTAAAAAAATAAAAGTGGTGCAAGAAGTAGCAAAAGGGTTAGGATTAAAAAACGTAAAAGCGGAACAAAAAAGAGCTGAATTAGTAAAAGAAGAATTCGATTTTATTGTAAGTAGAGCCGTTACTAATATGCCTGATTTCGTAAAATGGACAAAAGATAAAACGAAGAAAAATTCTACTCATGAAGTAAAAAATGGAATTTTGTATTTAAAAGGCGGCGATTTAACAGAAGAATTGGCCGCATATAAAACCGTTCAAATATACAATTTACCTGATTTTTTTGAAGAAGATTTTTTTGAAACTAAGAAAGTGGTGTATTTACCGTTAAAGTATAAATCAAAATAAAAAAAGCCTGTCTAGTAGACAGGCTTTTTTTATGTGAGCTTTTTAAAATATTATTATTCTAAAATAATTTTTTTAGAATAATTTAAACCTTCACCATTTAATTTTAACACATAAATTCCTGAAGAAAATGCAGAAAGATCTAACGTATTAGATGTATTATAGTTATTAATATTCTTACTAAATACTTCTCTTCCATTAATATCTATAATTTGTATCGAAACCTCTCCAGAAAAATCTTTAATATTTATATTCAAATTATCTTTAATTGGATTTGGATATATAGTCACTTTTTTATTATTAATAAATGAATCATTTGCAAGAACTGTATTCGTAAATGAGCCAGAAAAAACGCCTCTTCCATAAGTAGCAGCAAAAACTACATTATCATTTCTCAAATCTAAATCTGTAACTTTAACATTACGCATACCGTTATAAGATTGATGCCAAGTTGGTGATACAGCATTAAAATTATTAGTAAACCAAACTCCTAAATCTGAACCTACAATTACTTCTGTTGAGGGCAATAAAGGGTTCTGTAATATACATCTAACAGGTATATCAGGAAAATTTCCTTCTTTACTTACCCAAGTAGGTGTTGCGGAAGTCCCGTTTGTTGTATACCAAATACTTGTAACATTATAATTACTCATAGTTACAAAAATTTCATCATTTGAAGAACCGTATTCAATATCTGAAATAGTACCTACAAAAGCAGATGAAGATATATCAGTCCAAGTTGGTGTAGCATTGGCATTTGAAAGTCTTAAAACTCTTCCATTTCTTGTTCCTACAAGTAAAGTTGTAGAAGTTAAATTGTATTTTGACACTGCAAAAGCGGTGGGCTGACTTGTCAATAAAGCATTTGTTAGCGTTGTTTTTCCAACAGTTCCTGTTAAACCAACGTTCGTATATCTTCTTATTTGAAAAGTACTGCCATTTGTGTAATCAGAATACAAAATATTTAAATTTGAGTCTAAAGTCATAGGGCATATAAAAGCCCCATTAACTGTTGATTCATTATTAATTACTTTAACCGCGCCACCTGTAGTTCTTCTGTTAATACTTTGATTATACACATAGTTAGAAATATAATATTTATCTGCACCTTGATCAAACATTGTAAATGCTCCGTCGCCACCTTGTGACTGAACACTCTGCTGAGCGCCAGAACTTACTGATGGGAAATATTGCGTGCCATTATCTTGAGCACCCGCAGCAAAATAGTCGTTAACTAAATTTCCACCGGTTGCTCCAGTAGGGGCTACGCCTAAACTGTAAAACTGAGTAACATTAAATCCGGTATTTCTAGAACTAGTATTGGTGCCTCCATCTAAAGAATAATATACACCCCCATCATTACCAAAAATTATTTTAGAATTAGCGGATGTACCGTTTCCAAAGGCTAAACCATGTTGATCTGCGTGAACATTTTGATAACCAAAGCCACCATACCAATGAGATAATTGAGTATACGAAGCGCCACCCGTTGTAGATTTAAATAAATCTATTCCACCTAGATAGATAATCTCATCATTTATTGGATCAGCGGCAATCAATAAATCGTAAAAAGCTTGGCCTCTTGTAAAATCTGTTGCTGGTATTCCGGCATCTGCATCGACTGGTAAGGGCAAATTCGTAGTGGTTGCGAAGCTATTAACTGTTTTAGCAATTACAACTGAATTTGGAATTTCAGCTAAAACGTAAACTTTGTTTGGATTAGTTTTTGAAACTGCAATTTGTGTTCGTTCTCCTGAAGCCACGCTATATTTTTCTTCAAAAGCTATACCATCAGTAGATGAAAAAACTCTTCCTCCACCGATTCCAAAAAGTGAATTATTAGTTGAGGCTACCCACATTTTTCCACCTGAAGTTATCTCTATATCGTTTGGTGCGGTTTTACTACCATTACTCGTTACTGGTAAATTTATCTCCGTCCAACTTAAACCATTGTTTGAAGATTTATATAATCCGTAATCAAAACCACCAAGAATTGCACCACCTGAAAAAGTTGAAGCTGCAGCTATGTAGACTTCGGAAACACCTGAATTATTTCTAACAACAACATCATTAATATGTTGAATTCCCGGAACAAAATTACCAGTAACCACAGATGAAATCATAGGATTTAATGTTACATTTACAGGGCCATTAGCTAAAGCAGCTACTAAAGCATCACCGTTATCTTTTGATATTGCTACTGAAGGAATTGTAACATCTCCGTTAGTATCTGTACCTCCCATTGCAGCTGGAATTCCAGGTGCGTTATTGATCATAATTACAGCTATTGCACCTGCAGTAACCGCATTTGCACATTTTTGAATGAACGGACATGTTCCTCTTCTAATCAAAGCAATTTTTCCATTTATTGAGGCAGCATTTGTAAACACGCCGCATCCCTCATCAGAAAATGTACTCCCATCATTTACCAATACAATATTTGAAGTAATTGCTGAAGTGACAGGCACACCAAAAGCAGTAGTTTCTATAGAAGCATAAGTTATTGGAGTTGGAGAATTTACAACTACAGTAGATGAAGATTGAAAAAAGGTAGACCCAGTTACACCACCAAAAACTTTAGTCCAATTATTACCACCGTTGGTAGATTTCCACAATCCATCACCGTTTACGTCTCCACCTACATAAGACTCCCCAGTACCTGCATAAAAAATATTAGAATTATTTGGATCTACAGCTATACAAGTGACATTAAGATTGTCTGGAATATTTACACGAGTCCATACAGAGTTTTCGTTTGATATATTTGTGTTCTTCCAAATTCCACCACTTACACCACCAGCAAAAACAGTTTCATTAGTAGTGTCATTTGGATCAAAAATTACTGCTCTAGTTCTTCCTCCAACATTTGTTGGCCCTCGCTCTATCCAGCTATTGTCAGTTGCATCCCCAGGTGTTCTGCCTGTTGCTAAAACTTCATTTCGTTGTTCTTCAAGCTTTTGTCTTAAAATTTCTAGCTTTTCTGGTGTTGGTCTTCCTAATTTTGGATCCATTGTAGCTTCCCAATCACTTTCGTAATATTTATTTGGCGGAAGTCCTAAAGCTTGTCGCTCTTTTTTTGATAGATTTAAAGTCTTCTTGTAGGGACTCTCTGATAAATAACATGCGTGCAGGGCTCTTAATTCATCATATTCAGAAGTTAATTTTACCGAAACTGATTTTAAATTAGATGCAAATGAAGTTTTAGGTTTTACTAAAGCTAAATTATTTTTTGTGTTTTTTGTATTTTTTCTATTCTTGTTTTGAACTGAAGGCTCCTTTTTTTCATTTACAACTTTCAGATTAGAATCGGAACAGCTATAAAAATTAATTAAAAATAGTCCAAAAACAAAAAGTAATTGCTTTTTCATAATAGGTTTGGTTAATTCGTTAAATCTCAAAATTAATGTTTTATACGTTAATCACAAAAAAAACTTTTTTTAAAAATGTTTAAATTTTTGTTGCATTAATAATTTTATAAATTTCAAGGGCTTTTCCATCTGTTAATAAGGATATAAATTGGCAAATATTTAATACTTTTTCATACATTGATTCCTTATTTCCTTTGTATTTTTCCGGAAGTATATTCATGATTAATTTATCAAAATTGGTACCTGAATTCTTTGTGGTTTGAATATATGCTTGAATAAAAACATCTAAAAGTGTATGAATAACTTTATATCCAATGATTTCTTTTTCAATTACTTCTTTGGATTGGTAAATATTATTTACACTAATATCAATAATATCAGATATTTGGGCTTTATATTGACTTTTGTCCATAAGAGAAACTGAAAATTCTCCTTTAAGAATATCAGTTTCATGTTCCATAAATATAGATACCGCATCGTTTATTAAGCTACCAATAGCTAAAGCACGTAGATAACTAATTCGGTCTTCTTTAGTTTTTAATTCATTATATTTTTTTGAATCGATAGATTTTTGTACTAATTTTATTAGATATTCTAATGCGAAATCTTCATCGATTAATCCCAGTTTTATTCCATCTTCAAAGTCAATAATTGTGTAGCAAATATCGTCTGCTGCTTCTACTAAAAATGCCAAAGGATGTCTAAAATAACCTACATCTGGATTCGATTTGTTCGAAATCATACCTAATTCGGAAGCTATTTCTTGAAAAAATGGTTTGTCTTGTTGAAAAAATCCGTACTTTTTATCACAAATATTTGAAGTTGGCTTTTTAGGTAAACTTTCTTTGGGATATTTCATAAATGTTCCCAAAGTCGCATACGACAATCGTAAAGCTCCTTCCACACCTTCTCTACTTGAGGTTAAAATAGAAAAACCATTTGCATTTCCTTCAAAATCAACAATATCTTGCCATTCTTTAGCAGAAAAATCTGATTTGTATTTCTGCCCATTTCCTGATGAAAAATATTCACCAATTGCTTTTTCCCCAGAATGACCAAATGGAGGATTTCCGATGTCGTGCGACAAACAAGCTGCAGCAACAATAGCTCCAAAGTCATTTAATTGATAGCCGTGAATTTCTTGTAAATGTGGGTATTTTTCTAAAATTTTTTTTCCAACCAACCTTCCTATGGAACGACCAACAACAGAAACTTCCAAACTATGTGTCAAACGCGTATGCACAAAATCTGTTTTTGAAAGCGGAATCACTTGTGTTTTATCTTGAAGTAAACGGAATTCTGAAGAAAATATAATTCTATCATAATCTACTTCAAATCCCAAGCGGGTGTCGTCTTGTTCTTTTCGTAATCTTTTACTCGTGTCGCCTTGTCGTTTTAAAGACAAAAGTTGTTCCCACTTCATCATTGTGTTCGGTTTTAGAAATACGAAGATAAGAATTTAGAAATAAAAAAATCCTTCGAGATGAAGGATTTAATTTTTACTCTTTTAAATTAGATAAGAAAAATAAACTAGATTTTTTTGGATACTTATCGTAACTTTTATCGCTAGGATTTTCAATAACGGTTTTCAAGTTTACCTCATCGCCCAATTTGAATTTTGAAACGACTAATTTATAATCTAACATATATGGTCCGCAGAAGAAATTTCCGTCAGCGTCTTGTTCAATAATTCCTGTATACACTCCTTTTTCTTTTGCCATGATTTTATTTTTTACAAAGGTATAAAAAAACAGCCATTAAAAATAATGACTGTTTTGAAATACTATTCAATTTAATTTTAAACTATGAACCACACATTTCACAATCGTCTGGACCCGCGTTTTTGGCTAGTTCAATCATCGCTCTGTATTCTTCTGCAGACATAGCATTTGTAGAAACTGGCTCCACGGCTTGTACTACTTCCAACTGTTCTTTTGGTTGAATATTTTGAATTGGTTCTGCTTTTTTATCGTTATTTAAAGTAAACTTAATCGCATCTACTGCTGCTTTTGTACGTAAATAATACATTCCTGTTTTTAAACCTGATTGCCAAGCGTAAAAGTGCATGGACGTTAATTTTGCATAATTTGCATTTTGCATAAACAAGTTTAACGACTGCGATTGATCTACGAAATACCCACGGTGACGTGACATATCGATAATATCTTTCATAGACATTTCCCAAACGGTTTTGTATAATTCTTTTAAATCTTGTGGAATGTTTAAATTTTGAACCGATCCATTTTCACGCATTAATTCTTGTTTTAAATCTTCTGTCCACAAACCTAATTTTACTAAGTCTTCTAATAAATGTTTGTTTACCACGATAAACTCACCAGACAACACTCTACGTGTATAAATGTTTGAAGTATAGGGTTCAAATGCTTCGTTATTTCCTAAAATTTGAGACGTAGATGCCGTTGGCATTGGCGCTACTAATAACGAGTTTCGTACTCCAAATTCCATTACTTCTTTTCTTAAACTAGCCCAATCCCAACGACCAGATAAATCGGAATCTTGAATTCCCCATAAATTATATTGGAATTCACCTTGTGAAATTGGAGAACCTTCAAAACTAGAATAAGGACCTTCTTCTTTTGCCATTTCCATTGAAGCGGTTACCGCTGCAAAATACATGGTTTCAAAGATTTCTTGATTTAATTTTTTAGCTTCATCACTTGTAAAAGGTAATCGTAACATAATAAATGCATCAGCTAAACCTTGCACCCCTAAACCAATTGGTCGGTGACGCTTGTTAGAATTTTCTCCCTCAATTACAGGATAATAATTTCTATCAATTACTTTATTTAAGTTTTTTGTTACACGTTTAGTAACGGTATAAAATAAATCGTGATTAAAGGCTCCATTTTCAACAAACATAGGTAGTGAAAGCGAGGCTAAATTACAAACTGCAATTTCATCTTTCGATGTATATTCCATAATTTCGGTACATAAATTCGAAGAACGAATGGTACCTAAATTTTTCTGATTTGATTTTCTGTTTGCTGCATCTTTATACAACATGTATGGCGTTCCAGTTTCAATTTGCGATTCTAGAATTTTTTCCCATAATTCGTGTGCTTTAATGGTTTTTCTTCCTTTTCCTGCCGCTTCATACGACGTGTAAAGTGCTTCAAATTCTTCACCGTGAACATCGTATAACCCTGGGCACTCATTTGGACACATTAAGGTCCAATGTCCGTCTTCTTGAACACGTTTCATAAATAAATCTGACGTCCACATTGCGAAAAACAAATCACGTGCACGCATTTCTTCTTTACCTGTATTCTTTTTCAAATCTAAGAAATCAAAAATATCAGCATGCCAAGTTTCGATATAAATGGCAAAACTTCCTTTACGTTTTCCTCCGCCTTGATCTACATAACGAGCGGTATCATTAAACACACGTAACATTGGAACAATTCCGTTAGACGTTCCGTTTGTACCACGAATATATGAACCTGTGGCACGAACATTGTGAATTGACAATCCAATTCCACCAGCAGATTGTGAAATTTTTGCAGTTTGTTTTAACGTGTCGTAAATTCCATCAATACTGTCGTCTTGCATTGCTAAAAGGAAACAAGATGACATTTGAGGTTTTGGCGTACCCGCATTAAATAATGTTGGTGTAGCGTGTGTGAAGAATTTTTTCGACATTAAATCGTATGTTTCCAACACTGCAGGTAAATCGTTTAAATGAATTCCTACAGAAACACGCATTAACATGTGCTGCGGACGCTCTACAATTTTCCCATTAATTTTTAATAAATACGAACGTTCCAAAGTTTTAAATCCGAAATAATCGTAGTTAAAATCTCTGTTATATATGATATGAGAATTTAAATATTCTGCATTTTCTTGAATTACTTTATGTACTTCTTCTGATAAAAGAGGTGCGGATTGATTGGTTCTTGGATTTACATAATGGTACATTTCATTCATCGTTTCCGAGAAAGATTTGTTGGTGTTTTTATGTAAATTAGAAATGGCGATGCGAGCTGCTAATTGAGCATAATCAGGGTGAGCAATGGTCATTGAAGCGGCCGTTTCAGCTGCTAAGTTATCTAATTCTGAAGTAGTTACCCCGTCATACAATCCTTCAATAACTCGCATAGCTACTTTTACAGCATCTACTAAATCGTTTAAACCATAACACAGTTTTTTAATTCTGTCTGTGATTTTGTCAAAACTTACTGGCTCTTTATGGCCATCTCTTTTAATTACGTACATAGTTTTTGTTTTTTTGAAACAGCAAATCCCTTTACTGATTCGGTTTATTTGTAATATTTTTTTTCCATTAATTAAAACATGTCACCTATTTGAAGAAAGTAAGCGCGCGAATTATTAAAAGTAAATTGCAAAATCTGGGGAAATATGTTTTGAAAGTTTATTTAAAAATCAGCGTCAAATGTAATTTTTTGAGCTTCGGTATCGGTATTCATTACACCTGCTTTCTGATATTCAGCTACTTTTTTCTCAAAGAAATTGGTCTTTCCTTGTAGTGAAATCATATCCATAAAATCAAATGGATTTGAGGTATTGTACTCTCTATCACATCCTAATTCTACTAACAATCTATCGGCTACAAATTCCAAGTATTGTGTCATTAATCCGGCATTCATTCCAATTAATGAAACAGGTAACGATTCTGTAATAAATTCTCTTTCGATATTTAACGCATCTACAATAATAGTTCGGATACGGTCTTTTGAAACTTTGTTTACTAAATGATGGTTGTGTAAGTGAACTGCAAAATCGCAATGTACGCCTTCGTCACGAGAAATTAATTCGTTAGAAAAGGTTAAACCTGGCATTAATCCACGTTTTTTCAACCAATAAATAGAACAAAATGCTCCCGAGAAGAAAATTCCTTCTACAGCAGCAAAGGCGATTAAACGTTCGGCAAAAGAATCCGATTCGATCCATTTTAAAGCCCAATCTGCTTTTTTCTTGATTGCAGGAAATACATCTAAAGCATTGAATAATTCATTTTTCTCTGCTTCATCTTTTACATATGTATCAATAAGGAGCGAATACGTTTCAGAATGGATGTTTTCCATCATAATTTGAAAACCGTAAAAGAATTTAGCCTCCGCATATTGTACTTCATTTACGAAGTTTTCTGCTAAGTTTTCATTTACAATTCCGTCTGATGCAGCAAAAAAGGCTAAAATATGTTTGATGAAATATTTTTCATCAGCTGACAATTTATTATTCCAATCGTTTAAATCTTGAGATAAATCAATTTCTTCAGCTGTCCAAAAACTAGCTTCCATTTTTTTGTACCATTCCCAAATATCATGGTGTTTGATAGGAAAAATTACAAATCTATTTTTATTTTCTTGTAATATTGGTTCAACGATTGACATAAGTAATTGATTTTTATTTTTTAAGCGAGATTGATTCTCTATATTTTTAACTTTACAAATTTCAATAAATCAATTGAATAATAAAAGTCAAACTTATTCACAATTTGATTAAGTTTTTAACAATCATACTTAATTGCAAAATTAAAAATATTTTTTATAAATATTTGATTATCAATACGTTAAATAACGTTAAACAAAATAAAAAAATCGGGTTAATTAGCTGAAAACACAACTACTAACACGATTTTTTGAGGTGTTTTTTTGAGGTCTATTTTTTTAAATCTTGGGCTACTTTTTCTAATTCTTCGTACCAATCGGTTCCAAATTTTCGAACCAAGGCTTCTTTTACAAATTTATAAACTGGCACTTGTAATTCGACTCCTAAAGCACAAGCATCGGAACAAATATGCCATTTATGATAATTAACTGCTGAAAAATCGGAATATTCTTTTACTCGCACAGGATATAAATGACAAGAAACTGGTTTTTTCCAATCCACAACACCTTGATTATACGCTTGTTCTATTCCGCAAAGTGCTGTTTTTTTATCGTAAATTACATAGGCACAATCTTTACCGCCAATTAATGTGGTTTCTAATTCACCATCAGTACCAATTACATGCGTACCTTGTGCTTCAATAGCAGCAATACCTTCCTTTCTTAAAAAGGGTTTCACTTTAGGATAAATATTTGCTAAAATTTGAGTCTCTTGTAGGGTTAAAGGAGCACCTGCATCACCATCTACGCAACAGGCACCTTTACAAGCGGATAAATTACAAACGAAATCTTTTTCTAAAATTTCTTCTGAAACTATGGTTTTTTGAAGTTGAAACATTCTTTTTAATTTAGGTAACAAAGATAGTAATTTGAAGTTAGAAATAGAAAATCATAAATTGGAACTATTATAATGTATCGTTAAATTCAAATACATTTAAAACAATATACTTACATTTGCAAAAAATACAACACCTCAATGAGTATAGATTGGAGAGAAGTTTTTACGATTTCAATGATTTTATTTGCAGTAATTGATATTTTGGGAAGCATTCCAATAATAGTTGACTTAAGAAGTAAAATTGGACATATACAATCAGAAAAAGCTACCATTGTTTCTGCTATAATTATGATTGCATTTTTATTTGTAGGAGAGGAAATATTAAAATTAATTGGTATTGACGCAAATTCGTTTGCTGTTGCAGGATCGTTTGTGCTTTTTTTCTTAGCTTTAGAAATGATTTTAGGTGTACGATTATATAAAGAAGACAACCCATCAACCGCATCGATTATACCAATTGCTTTTCCATTGATTGCAGGTGCAGGAACAATGACCACTTTATTGTCTTTACGAGCCGTTTATGATAAAATTAATATCATTATTGCTATTTTAATTAACGTAATTTTAGTGTATGCCGTATTAAAATCGTCTGGAAAAATTGAACAGCTATTAGGTGTAAATGGTTTAGGAATAATCCGAAAAGTTTTTGGTGTTATTTTGTTAGCGATTTCTATCAAGTTATTTGCTGCTAACGTAAAAGGGTTGTTTGTGTAATTTAGAATAAATCGTTGCCTTCGAGAGCCTCAGGCAACTAAAAAAATGAAAAATGAAAATATTTAGTTACATTATTATCGCATTATCATTAATCACGATTGTTATTAATGCTACAAAAATTGATTTTGAAAAACCATTTGAAGGCGAAAGCACAATTGCATTAATTGGGATTATCGCCTCGTTTTGCGCTATTCTTATCGTAACACTATTTATGGTGGCCAGAAAAGTAGTAGAACAAACAAAATAATATGTTCGATATTTTAATAATAGGTGGCGGTGTTTCCGGAATTTCAGCTGCCTTAATGTTTGGTTCGGCTAAAGAGAAATCTTTTATGACGGATAAAAAAATTGGCATTATTGCACATCAGAAGGCCTCTTCTTTACAAAATGCCCTTTTTAATAATGCTTACGGAATTGCACCTGGTACTTTAGGCCGTAATTTATTAAATAGTAGTTTGGAACATTTACAAAATTTATATCCACAAATTTTACAAATTGAAGGAGAAAAAGTTTTGAAAATTTCTGGTAAATTTGGAAATTTCACAATTACTACAAATAAAAATACCTATCATTCAAAACTAATTATGATTGGAATTGGTGCTGGAAATCCGTTTACGATTGAAGGATTGGAAAACTACGTAGTTCCACACAAAAAAACGGCTCCTGAGAAAAACAGAATTCAGTTAGAAAATAATGATCATTTGGTATCTGAAGGAATTTATGCTATAGGAACTTTGGCTGGACATAGAAGTCAACTTGTAATTGCTGCTGGAAGTGGCGCAAGTGCGGCTACTGATGTATTAACTTTATGGAATGATGGAAAACCCGTTCAGGTTCACGATGCTGTGAAAGAATAGATTGTTATTTTTGATATAGTTTTTTAAATTCTTCAGATTTTTCAATTAAAAATTGAAGCAAGGTCATTCTA
>JBIPOM010000200.1:0-3613 GCA_044379175.1 Flavobacterium sp.
TCGTAACTCATCGCATTCGTATCCGTTTTCTTTTTGCCGTTTTCATCAAACGTTAAATTACTATTACTTCTCGTAGAATACTTTGCATATTCAGCAGTAGCTAATAAATTTGTTGCATTGGCACCAATGGCCAAAATAGCACCTAAACCTAAAATTGCGAATGATTTATATAAATGTTTGAAATCCTTTTCTTTAACAAATTCGTAAATATAAAACCCAATTACAAAAGCAAATAAGAATAAGAAATAATACGTCATTTGGAAGTGATTCGCCTGAATCTCTAATCCAGCAGCAAGCATAGTTACTATTCCACCGAGTACATATCGCTTACTAAATACAAAAATAATACCTGCTAAAACCATTGGAATATATGCAATTGCGTGTGCTTTTGCATTATGTCCTACTCCTAAAATAATAATCAAATAGGTAGAAAAACCAAAAGCTAAAGCACCAAAAAAGGCTTGTAACGGTTTGATTTTTAAACTCATTAATAACAAATAAAAACCTAAGAAATACAAAAATAAATAATCGGCAGGACGAGGTAAAAATCGTAATGCACTATCCAAACTTTTAATGTAATTATGAGGATATTTTGCACCTAATTGATAGGTTGGCATACCACCAAAAGCACTATTTGTCCAATACGGCTCTTGATGAAATTCATTTCTAAAGTCGTTTTGTTCTTTTGCCATTCCGGTATATTGTGCAATATCTGATTGCATTATTTGTTTTCCAGACAATACTGGATAAAAATAAATTATTGCAATTACTATAAAACCAAAAATGGCATATACATGTGGTGCAAATTTTTCTAATTTCTTCATGTTACTTCTTAAAATTAATATCCTACAAAAATAAAAAAATCTCCGCGTTAACGGAGAAAATTATTCAACTTCTTCATAATCGATATAATCACCAACTACTTTTTTATCTTTTTTGGGAACTTCTTGTTTGTTTTCCGATTTGGATTGATAGTTTTGTTGCTGTTGTTCAAACTGCTTTTTAATATGTTCTTCCGCTTTTTTCGCCACTTTTTGCATCAAATAGGGTGCTAAAAGCCTCATTGCGAATTTAAATAAATAATAAAACAAAATGATGTAGAATATGGTTCTAATAAATCCCGGCACACTTGCTGTATCCATAATTGTGTTTTTTTTGCCAAAAATAAGGAATATATCAAATCTAATACTTAAAATTATTATAAAATATTTACATTTGGGTTTTAAATGAATCATTATGACGTTTCGCTCAAAAGTTGTTTTAATTACAACATTACTAATTTCAACCATTTGTACAGCTCAATATACGGATGAAGTAAATTCTAACCGTCCAGGAAAATCAATGATGGCTTTTTCAGTTGGTAAAAATGTGTTTCAAACGGAAACTGGTGTAAATTATATTAGTGAAAATCATGATATATTAAAATATGAAGCAAAAGGATATAATGCAGATTTAGCTTTAAGATGGGGCTTATTTAAAGAAGAACTCGAAATTATTACTGAGATTCAATACCAAAAAGATACCTACCAGAGATTTGATGTTACTACTAACAGAAGTGCTTTACGTCAAACTACTATTGGTGCAAAATTTTTATTTTATGATCCGTTTAAAAAGGGTCCTGAAAAGCCAAATATATACAGTTGGAAAGCCAATCATCGTTTTAAATGGAAACAATTTATTCCAGCTTTTTCTGCATATGCTGGAGTCAATTTAAATTTTTCTGAAAATAATTTATTTGCGAATACTCCCGTTGTTGAATCCGCTTTTAGTCCAAAATTTATGGCGATTGCGCAAAACCATTTTGGAGACAGAACGGTTTTAGTAACCAACTTAATTTACAACAAAATAGGAACTGATTTTGCCAGTATCGATTATATTTTAACCGTAACACATGGAATCAATGAAAATTGGTCTGTTTTTCTTGAAAATCAAGGATACAATGGTACGTATTATAGCGATGGTATATTCAGATTGGGTACTGCGTATTTATTAAAAAAAGACATGCAATTTGATGCTTCTTTTGGAACTAGTATTAAAAACACACCAGGAATATATTATGGAGGTTTAGGTTTCACTTGGCGATTTACCAAAAATTACAAAGAAGTAAGAATAGACAAACCGGGTACAAGAAGTAAAATGGATAAAAAAATGGACAAAAAAGCAGCAAAAAATAAAAGAAAAGACGGCGTAGAATAATGATAGAAATTAAAGAAATTTTCTCAAAAAAAGAAATGAAAGCATTTGTTACCTTTCCTTTCGAACTATATAAAAACAATAAAAACTGGGTACCACCACTAATTCAGGATGAATTAGAGTCGTTTGATAAAACCAAAAATCCTGTTTTTAAAACGGCAGATACTCATTTTTATTTGGCCTTTAAAAACAACAAAATTGTAGGTCGAATTGTAGCAATTATCAATTGGGATGAAGTAAACATTTTAGGGAAAAAGAAGGTTCGTTTTGGTTGGTTTGATGTCATCGATGATATTGAAGTAACTAAAGCACTTTTAGATAAAGTCACTGCTTTTGGTGTTGCACATAACTTAGAAAATATTGAAGGGCCTATGGGGTTTTCAAATTTAGACAAAGTAGGTTGTTTGATTGATGGTTTTGACGAACGAGGATTAATGATAACCTGGTATAATTTTCCATATTATGTTACCCACTTAGAACAATTGGGTTTTAAAAAAGAGAAAATATATATTGAAAGTAAATTTCCATTTTCAAATATAGATGCTACAAATTTTCAGCGAATGGCGGATATGATTGAAAAAAGATACGATTTAATGCATTTAAATTTTACAAAAACCAAAGACATCATGCCTCATGTTGACAAAATGTTTACCTTGTTTAATGAAAGTTATGCGTCTTTGCAATCATTTGTCCCTATTAATAACATTCAAATTGAGTATTTTAAAAAGAAATACATCCCATTCATTAATCCAGAATTTATTAAATTTGTGATGGATAAAAATGGGAAAATGGTGGCTTTTAGTATTGTTATGCCTGATTTTGCTGAAGCCTTACAGAAAGCAAAGGGAAAACTGTTTCCAACTGGATTTTACCATTTGTTAAAAGCAAAAAACAAATGTAAAACAGCAGTGTTTTATTTAATTGGTGTTTCGCCCGAATACCAGAGTAAAGGCGTTACAATTATATTATTTAACGAAAACCACATCAGTTTTAAAAAAATTGGGGTGGAAAATTGTATTCGAACCCCAGAACTAGAAGAAAATCACGCCGTACATAATTTATGGAAAAATTTTGATCCAGAATATAACAAGAAACGTTGTACGTTTATAAAAGAGTTATGATAGCGTTTTTAAAAAAATATAACCGAAAATTCAAATTACCATTTATACTTTTTCTAACTTGGTTTTTAGGACATTCTTTATTTATAACAATTGACGGATTAATTGATGATAAAAAAAGTGCAGATGTAGCTGTAATTCTTGGTAGTAAAGTAAATGAAGATGGTACATTGTCTGAAAGATTAGAAAAAAGGTTAGATTGTGGTTTACAACTTTAAAAAAATGACAGAGTAAAAACAATAATTGTTAGTGGCGGATTTGGTAAAGAAGGTTTTTATGAGGGCGACAAAATGAAAGCCTTT
>JBIPOM010000201.1:0-3605 GCA_044379175.1 Flavobacterium sp.
CTTACCATTGGATATACTTCCAAAAAAGAAGTATTAACCATTGCGAGTGATATCAATATTTCATTAAAAAAAGGTAAGTTAATTACATTAATTGGTGGAAATGGTATTGGAAAATCAACTTTATTACGAACAATTACTGCTATCCAAACACCAATTTCGGGTGAGGTAATTTTAAACAACAAAAATCTTTTTTCTATTGAAAATTCTGATTTGGCACAACAACAAAGTTTGGTTTTAACCGATAAACTACCAAGTAGTAATTTAACCGTATGGGAATTAATTGCTTTAGGAAGACAACCCTATACCAATTGGATTGGCAATTTAACTGATGATGATTATTTGAAAATTAAAACAGCCATTCAACTTACCAATATTGAACATTTAACAGAAAAAAAACACTTTGAAATTTCTGACGGACAATTACAAAAAGTTTTAATTGCAAGAGCATTGGCTCAAGATACAGATTTAATTATTTTGGATGAACCCACAACCCATTTGGATTTATTTCATAAAGTTTCGGTGTTTAAATTATTACAAAAACTGGCACACGAAACAGAAAAATGTATTTTATTTTCAACTCACGATATCGATTTGGCTATTCAGTTGAGTGATGAAATGATTGTAATGACAAAAGAAAAAACAATACAAGACCAACCTTGTAATTTAATTGAAAAAGGTGTTTTTGATACCTTATTTAAAGATGAGCATATTGTTTTTGATAAAGAAAAAGGAAAGTTTATAGTAAGATAACATCTTAAAAATTACTCCAAAATTCTATCAAAATCAGCTGAAAAAATTTCTCGCACTTCACCAGCTTTTAAATTATCTAATTCAATATTCCCAACTCTAACTCTGATTAACCGTAAGGTTGGAAAACCAACTGCAGAAGTCATTTTTCGTACTTGTCGAAATTTTCCTTCGGTTAACGTTATTGAAACCCAACTTGTAGGTCCGTGTCGCTCGTCTCTAATTCTTCTGCCTTCGCCAATATGAGTTGGATTATCAATTAATTTAGCTTGACATTTTTTAGTATTATATTTATTTCCGTGGAATCCAATTTCTACACCATTTTTCAGTTGTTCAACAGCATCTAATGTAATAATTCCATCAACTTGCGCGTAATATTCTTTTTCCACTTTTTTGCTTCGAACCAATTCACTCATCATTCCATTGGTTGTAAGTAATAATAACCCTTCAGAATCTTCATCTAATCTGCCAATAGCCATTGTGCCTTCTGGAAAATCATATAATTCACCAAGTTTTCTTTTATTTCGCTTTAATTCGTATACAAACTGACTAATAAATCCGTGTGGCTTATGTAAAATAAAATGTTGGTGTGTTTTCATCTTGCAAAAATAGTACTAATTTTAAACACATAGTCACATAGAAAAAATAAAAATTAAGAGGTAATAAATTTCAAGCTATGTGTTTCTATCTTAAATAAAATGACTTTAAGATTATAAAAATTCTATGTGCCTATGTGTTTTATTTTATTTATTCTGTGTTTGATTTAAAAAAAATAGTAATTTTACTATCTAACAAATTATATTCCGAAAATGAACACATCAATTATCTTAGTATTCGCCATTTTAATTGCTTTAGCCATTGGTTTTTACATTGGGAAGCTACTTTCAAAAACACAATCTAATGCTGAAAAAAGTAATTTAGAAGGGCAATTAACATCTCAAACCAATCAGCTTACAGAATTAAAAATATCTTTACAAAATTTACAAAACGAGAAACAAAAAGTGCAAACTGAAAAAGAAGAATTTGCCATTTTATTAGCGAAAAAAGAAAATGATTTTGATAATTTATTAGATCGTACCAAAGAACAAAAAGAAGAATTAAATCATTTACAAGAGAAATTTACTAAAGAATTTGAAAATTTAGCCAATAAAATTTTAGAAGAAAAAACGCAGAAATTTACCGAACAAAACAAAGAAAACTTAAAAAATATATTATCGCCATTACAAGATAAAATTTTACATTTTGAGAAAAAAGTTGAAGACACACACAAAGAAAGTATTGATTATCATGCCGCGTTACGCCAGCAAATTGTTAGCTTAAGCGAAATGAATGCCCAAATGAGCAAAGAAACCATTAATTTAACCAAAGCGTTAAAAGGCGATAGTAAAATGCAAGGAAATTGGGGTGAACTCGTTTTAGAACGCGTATTAGAAAAATCTGGATTAGAAAAAGGTCGTGAATACGAAGTACAACAAGCTTTCACAACTGCAGAAGGCACAAGAATTTTACCCGATGTAATTATAAATTTACCTGATGGAAAAAAGATGGTAGTAGATAGTAAAGTGTCTTTAACAGCTTATGAAAAATATGTAAATGAAGAAGATGATGTGCAACAAAATTTGCATTTAAAAGAGCACGTAAATTCGGTAAAACGACACGTAGAACAATTAAGCGACAAACGATATCAAGACATTTATCAAATGGAAAGTCCCGATTTTGTTTTGTTGTTCATTCCTATAGAACCCGCTTTCGCATTGGCGTTACAAGAAGATTTAACATTATACAATAAGGCATTTGAAAAAAATATTGTGATTGTAACTCCTTCTACGCTATTAGCAACCTTACGAACGATCGATAGTATGTGGACCAATCAAAAACAACAAGAAAACGCCATTGAAATTGCACGTCAAGCTGGTGCGTTGTATGATAAATTTGAAGGTTTTGTTTCTGATTTAATTAAAATTGGAAAGAAAATGGACGAAGCAAAATTAGAATATTCAGCAGCAATGAATAAACTTACCGAAGGAAAAGGAAATTTAGTAACCAGTGCTGAAAAATTAAAGAAAATGGGAGCTAAAGCAAAAAAGGCATTACCAGAAGCCATTTTGAAACGAGCAGAAAACGACGATGATTTAGTAACTGAAATTGATAACTAATATAAATAGTATGACAATTATTCAAAAAATTTCAATGTATAGCATTTTAGCTATTGCATTAGCAGCAACAAGTTATATTACTTTTTTATATTACGCTTCCTTTAGTGATGGTATACGAACTGGCGAATTAACAAAATTTAGTCATAATGGATACTTTTTTAAAACTTGGGAAGGTGAATTAAGTCAAGGTCTTTCTGGTTCACAAAAATTTGCATTTTCTGTAATGGATAATGAGCCAGAAGTAATTGAACAATTAAAAAACAATCAAGGGAAATTTGTAAGAATAGAATATATTGAACGTTATGACACCTTTTTATGGTGGGGAGATTCTAATTTTTATATTACAAAAGTTCAACCTGAAAAATAAACTTATTTTATACAAAAAAATGAATACAGCTAATACAGTCTCAGCATCTAAAGTAACGTTATCTCAATTAATGTTGCCATCGCATAGTAATTTTAGTGGTAAAATTCACGGTGGCTATTTATTAAGTTTAATGGATCAAATTGCTTTTGCTTGTGCTTCTAAATATTGTGGAAGTTATTGTGTAACGGCATCAGTTGATACGGTAAATTTTTTGAATCCAGTCGAAATCGGCGAATTAGTCACCTTAAAAGCAAGTGTGAATTATGTAGGTAATAGCTCGATGGTAGTTGGAATTCGCGTAACTTCTCAAAATATTCAAACGGGAAAAGTAAAAC
>JBIPOM010000202.1:0-3571 GCA_044379175.1 Flavobacterium sp.
TTCTTTGCAGACCGAATTAAAAATATAAAAATTTTACAACAAAATAATTAATACAGAAGTTATGTCATTTACAATTTTTTTAGCATTAATCATCATCGTATGTTTTTTATTAATCTTAACAATTATGGTTCAGAATCCTAAGAGTGGAGGTTTATCTTCATCTTTTGGAGGTGGAGGTCAAATGGGAGGTGTAAAAAACACAACCGACTTTTTAGAAAAAACAACTTGGGTTTTAGGAGGGTCATTAATCGTTCTGATTTTATTATCAACTTTAAGTTTTAATAACGGTACGGGTGGTTCTAAATTAGTAGACGAAAATGCAGCACCTGCAATTGTTAAAGATGCGCCTTCTAAAACAACAACAACTTCTACTGCAAAACCTGCAGATACTGCAAAATAATTTTTGCAACATATAATACATAATGCCAGCCTGTCAGTGCTGGCATTTTTATTTAAGTAAATTTGTCATATATTAGGTTTGGCACAATTTCTGAAACTAAAATAAAGTTCACTAACAAATATATTCAATATAATTATGGAGTTAAAAATTAAACCAATTGCAGACAGAGTAGTAATTGAACCATCTGCTGCAGAAACGACAACTGCTTCAGGAATTATTATTCCAGATACAGCAAAGGAGAAACCACAAAAAGGGACTGTTGTTGCCGTTGGATCAGGTAAAACCGATTATACAATGACTGTGAAAATTGGTGATACTGTTTTGTATGGTAAATATGCAGGAACAGAATTTAAGTATGAAAGTAAAGATTACCTAATTATGCGTGAAGATGAGATTTATGCGATATTGTAGCAATAGGCTTTAAGCTGTAAGCTATAAGCTAAGTTATGAGAGATTTTAAAAAATATGACATTTGGCAACTAAGTCACGAATTAACATTAGAAGTATATAAAATCACTTCTAGTTTTCCAAAAGAAGAATTGTTTGGTTTGACTAGTCAAATTAGAAGAGCAGTTTCATCTATTCCAACAAATATAAGTGAAGGATGTGGAAGAAATAGCGACAAAGAATTTAATCAATTTTTAAATATTGCATTAGGTTCAGCTTCTGAAACAGAATATTTATTAACCCTCTCAAAAGATTTAAACTATATTAAATTAGATAATTTTGAAACATTTAATTCAAAAATAAATTTAATTAAAAGTAAAATTTATAAATTGAAATTGGTACTTACTAAATAATATAAAATTAACAGCAGTTGGTTTGCGTAAAGCATAAAGCCTTCTGCCTAAAACAATAGAAAATGGCAAAAGATATAAAATTTGATATTGAAGCACGTGACGGTTTAAAACGTGGTGTGGATGCGTTAGCAAATGCAGTAAAAGTAACATTAGGACCAAAAGGAAGAAATGTAATTATTTCTAAATCATTTGGAGGACCAACAGTTACTAAAGATGGAGTTTCAGTTGCAAAAGAAATTGAATTAGCAGATCCTTTAGAAAATATGGGTGCGCAAATGGTTAAAGAAGTAGCTTCAAAAACTAATGATTTAGCTGGAGATGGTACTACGACGGCAACTGTTTTAGCTCAAGCCATTGTGAAAGAAGGATTGAAAAACGTAGCAGCTGGAGCCAATCCAATGGATTTAAAGCGTGGAATCGATAAAGCCGTAGAAGCTATTGTTGCTGATTTAGCAAAGCAAACTCAATCGGTTGGAGATTCTTCAGAAAAAATAAAACAAGTAGCTTCTATTTCAGCAAATAATGACGAAACTATTGGCGATTTAATTGCAAAAGCATTCACTAAAGTAGGAAAAGAAGGTGTAATTACAGTTGAAGAAGCAAAAGGAACCGATACTTATGTAGATGTAGTAGAAGGAATGCAGTTTGATAGAGGTTATTTATCACCATATTTTGTTACAGATGCAGATAAAATGGTTGCAGAATTAAGCAATCCATATGTGTTATTGTACGATAAAAAAATCTCAAACTTACAAGAATTATTACCTATTTTAGAACCTGTTGCACAATCGAGTCGTCCGTTATTAATTATTGCGGAAGATGTTGATGGTCAAGCATTAGCTACTTTAGTTGTAAATAAATTACGTGGCGGATTAAAAATTGCCGCAGTAAAAGCACCAGGTTTTGGAGACAGAAGAAAAGCGATGTTAGAAGATATTGCTATTTTAACAGGTGGTACTGTAATTGCCGAAGAAAGTGGGTATTCATTAGAAAACACAACTTTAGAAATGTTAGGTACAGCTGAAACTATTTCTATTGACAAAGACAATACAACTATAGTAAACGGTGCAGGAGAAGCGGAATTGATAAAAGGCCGTGTAAACCAAATTAAAGCTCAGATGGAAACATCTACTTCGGATTACGATAAAGAAAAGTTACAAGAGCGTTTGGCTAAATTAGCTGGTGGTGTAGCCGTGCTTTATGTTGGAGCAGCTTCAGAAGTTGAAATGAAAGAGAAAAAAGACAGAGTTGACGATGCATTACACGCCACTCGTGCTGCTGTAGAAGAAGGTATTGTTGCTGGTGGAGGTGTTGCTTTAGTGCGTGCTAAAACAGTTTTGGCAACATTAAAATCGGAAAATGCAGACGAAGCAACAGGAATACAAATTATTTCTCGTGCCGTTGAAGCACCGTTACGTACTATTGTTGAAAATGCTGGAGGAGAAGGTTCTGTAGTAATTTCAAAAGTAACTGAAGGTTCTGGTGATTTCGGATTTAATGCAAAAACAGGAGAATACGTTCAAATGTTAGCAGCCGGAATTATCGATCCTAAAAAAGTAACTCGTGTAGCTTTAGAAAATGCAGCCTCTGTAGCGGGTATGATTTTAACTACAGAATGTGCCTTGATTGAAATTAAAGAAGAATCGAATCATTCTGCAATTCATCATGGTGGTGGAATGCCAGGAATGATGTAAAATTTTCGTCTCATACTGAACATGTTTCAGTATTTTAATAAAAAAAATCTGTCAATGTAGTTTTCTTGACAGATTTTTTTCATTGTAAATGAATGAGTTGTATAAAAATAATAAAATCTACTACTTTCTTTGGTAGTTTAGAATAAATACGTATATTTGCAATCGAATTAAGAACAATAGTTTTTTACTTCTTGATAAGAAAAAATAGAATTGAACATATATCGCGGGATAGAGCAGTAGGCAGCTCGTCGGGCTCATAACCCGAAGGTCACAGGTTCGAGTCCTGTTCCCGCTACTAAGCAAGCCATTCAAAATTGAGTGGCTTTTTTTATGTAATTAATTCAATAATAAATGATTATGTTTTGGTGTTGTTTTGATTTTTCTTGTGAAATTAAAGAATAAATCACTATTTTTGCACTTTTATTTTTAAAATCTATGACTACACAGAAAATTATTGGGTACAGAAAGTTACTTAATGTTACCAGAGATGCAACATTAAAAGAATTAAAAACAATATATAGAAATAGTATGAAGGAAGATCATCCTGATACTATTGCAGATCCAGTTGAACGTTTAGCAGCTGAAGAAAGAAGTAAAAACATTATTGAAGCCTATCACTTTTTAGTAAGTATCGCTCCAGAAACAAGAGAAAAAGTAAAAGCAGAATACTTAGCTAC
>JBIPOM010000057.1:0-13170 GCA_044379175.1 Flavobacterium sp.
ACATGAAAGGATTTAACGGCATGTTAAATAACGATTTGTTTATGAATTTAGACAATAACGTTATTAGAGGTTTTGTAGATGGAAATACCATTGATTTAGATAAGTTTAAAGAATTACAAGGTGGATTTCAAATGGATTCTATAGGTGGAAATTTTAAATCTTTTACTTTTAAAGATGGCGAAATTATAGGCGACAATCCAGATATGAAATTAGAGGAAGAGAAAATTGACGAAAACGGAACGGTAACTAAAAAGTATTCTGACGGCAAAGGAAGTACCATGATTTTTTCTGAAAGAAATTTTTCTTCAAATGACGATAAAACCGATGATTTAGAAAGATTTAAAAAAGAAAATAAAATTCAAATTCAAAAAAACTTTCAATTAAATGAAGATTCCACCAAATCAGATTTAGAAAAACTAAAACAAGAATTGGAAAAAACCAAAACCGATTTAGAAAAACTAAAAACGGATTTACAAAAGGATAAAACATCTGTAAAAGGTCAGAATAAAAGTAAATAAGCTATAATTAACAAATAATATTTATTTAAAAAGGGTTGCTTTTATTTAAAAGTTACCCTTTTTTTTGTAGCAATATTGAAGGTATCGATATTTTAAATCGTAATAAAATAACATTCTTTAATGCTTGTTTCATAATTAAAAAGTGTACAACTATTCTCTAGGCTTTTTAACTATATAGTTTTTTTGATGTATATCACTAAAATTAATACAATTTTGAATAAAAAAATGAGTGTTTGTATTAAACACTCATTTTGTAAATTTTAATTAATTGACTTTTTTAAATTTCGTCATCTTCATCTTCATCTTCTGGAATATGATTACTTTCCGAATCATCATCTTCATCTAATTCAATTTTTTCCTCATCTTCCTCTTCCTCATCTTCCTCAATATCTAAATCTTTTAAGGCATCAATACTTACTTCAGGTGTAATAAAATCATCCTCTTCATCAAAATTTTCAATTCTGTCGGCTAGTTTCATGCTTACTTTCACTAAATAAATTGTGTCTTCTGTTTTTACTTCAACAGCTTCAATGGTCTCATTTTTAGCATTTTTGAAACGAATAATATCCGAATCATCATATCCATCAGGAAATTTTTCAACTAATAAGTTTAAAATTTCATTTGTTAATTTTGCGTACTCTACAATTACTCTTTTCATTTTGTTTGCCTTAATCAATTTAATTGTCAAATTTAGTATTGAAATTTTAAAATTTAAATTTTTTTAAAACTTTTTTTTTTCTTATTACCAACCTAAGATGTAAGCAAAGATTAGCGGTGTCACTATGGTTGCGTCAGATTCTACAATAAATTTTGGTGTATCTACATCTAATTTTCCCCAAGTAATTTTTTCATTTGGAACCGCTCCAGAATACGATCCATAACTTGTAGTTGAATCTGAAATCTGACAGAAATAACTCCAAAATGGCACGTCATGCATTTCCATATCTTGGTATAACATTGGTACAACGCAAATTGGGAAATCTCCTGCAATTCCACCACCAACTTGGAAAAATCCAATTCCTTTTCCTGCGCAATTTTTTGGATACCAATCAGCCAACCACATCATGTATTCAATACCACTTTTTGTAGTTGATGCTTTAAATTCACCTTTGATGCAGTATGATGCGAAAATGTTTCCCATAGTACTGTCTTCCCAACCTGGAACTACTATAGGTAAGTTCTTTTCAGCCGCAGCAACCATCCAAGAATCTTTAGGATCAATTTCATAATATTGCTCTAATACTCCTGAATTAATCATTTGATACATAAATTCGTGTGGAAAATATCTTTCTCCTGATTTGTCTGCTTTGTTCCAAATATCATATAAGTGTTGTTGCAAACGACGAAATGCTTCTTCTTCAGGAATACACGTATCTGTAACTCTATTGAAATGGTTGTCTAACAACTCTCTTTCTTCTTCTGGAGACAAATCTCTATAATTTGGTACTCTTTTGTATGAATTGTGAGCTACTAAATTCATAATATCTTCTTCCAAATTAGCACCCGTGCAAGAAATAATATGAATTTTATCTTGGCGAATCATTTCTGCTAATGATTTCCCTAACTCGGCGGTACTCATGGCACCCGCTAAAGTTACCATCATTTTACCATTGTCTAATAAATGGGTTTCATATCCTTTTGCTGCATCTACTAAAGCCGCCGCATTAAAATGTAAATAATGTTTTTCTACAAACTGACTTATTGGTCCTTTACTCATGGCAATTATTTATTTTCGTTTTTGTTTTTGTTGTATCCTAAAATTTCTAATACTTGTTCGGCATTTTGTTGCTCAGAAAAGACTTCTGTAGCAAAAATTCCGTTTTTGTCTTTATCAATTAATATGTGTTTAGGTTGTGGTAAAATACAGTGACTTAAACCACCATAGCCACCAATCGTTTCTTGATATGCGCCAGTATTGAAAAAGCCAATATACAATGGTTTTTCTTTATTATATTTTGGTAAGTATACAGCATTCATGTGCTGTTCAGAGTTGTAATAATCATCTCCATCACATGTTAAGCCACCTAATAGTACGCGTTCGTATATATCATTCCACCGATTTACGGCTAACATGACAAATCGCTTATTAATAGCCCAAGTATCGGGTAGGGTAGTGATAAAAGAGGAATCAATCATGTTCCAGTTTTCTCTATCGTTTTGTTTCTTTTGATATAAAACTTGGTATAAGGCACCACCAGCTTCACCAACAGTAAATGAACCAAACTCAGTAAAAATATGAGGTACGTCAACTTCTGCATCATCACATGCAATTTTAATTTGGTTCAATATTTCATCAACCATATATTGGTAATCATATTCAAAAGCTAATGAATTTTTAATTGGGAAACCTCCTCCAATATTCAAACTATCCAAAGATGGGCATTCTTTTTTTAAGGCAATATATACCTTTAAACATTTCACTAATTCGTTCCAATAATAAGCTGTGTCATTAATACCTGCATTAATGAAAAAGTGAAGCATTTTAAGTTCTACCTTTTTATTTTCTGCAATTTGCTTTCTATAAAATGGTAAAATATCTTTATATCCGATTCCTAATCGCGAGGTATAAAACTCGAATTTTGGTTCTTCCTCAGCAGCAATTCTAATTCCAATTTTAAATTTACCATCAATTTGTTCTTGAAGTAAATCTAATTCCTCAAAATTATCAATAACTGGAATGGTGTTTTTATGTCCATTATTGATTAAACGCGCTATATTAGTTACATATTGATCACGCTTAAAACCATTACAAACAATAAATGAATTTTTATTGATTTTACCTTGTTCCATAAGGTTTTCAACGATATTAATATCAAAAGCAGAAGAGGTTTCTATATGAATATTGTTTTTTAATGCTTCATTTAAAATGAATTCAAAATGTGAACTTTTAGTACAGTAACAATAAAAATATTTGGCTTCATATCCATGCTTTTCCATAGCATTTCTGAACCACATTTTCGCTTTGTTTATGTTTTGCGATATTTTTGGTAAATAAGTAAATTTCAATGGCGTACCATATTGTTCTACTAATTTCATCAAATCAATACCATGAAAATGCAAATTATCTTTATTCAAAGTAAACTCTTCCTGTGGAAAATAAAACGTTTGATTAATAAGGTCGGAATATTTTGTATTCATTAGACTACTACTATATTATTTAATTGAAAATACACGCCATTTTGGTCGAACAAAAGTAAAAATAATATTACTAAAAAAAGAAGTAAATGAAAAAAAAATTAAATCATCAAATAATCTTCAAATGCCAATAAAATTAAGGATTTATCAACAGTTTGATTAATTTTACTTTCTCCAATTTTATTTAATAAAGTAAATTGAACCTTTCCAAACTCATTTTTTTTGTCGAAAATCAACAAATCCATTATCTTATGAATGTCGGTTTTATCAAATATAATTTTTTCAAAAACATCTGTGATAATATATTTTATCTCTGCGTAACTTTCTTTAGAAATTAAATTTAATTTAAATGACAAGTAGCTTTCTAATATCATTCCAATTGCAATAGCTTCTCCATGCAGTACATGTTTTTTGCCATCCGTTTCTAAAAAATAACTTTCAATCGCATGACCTAAAGTATGTCCGAAATTCAATGCTTTTCTAATTCCGTTTTCATTTAAATCTTGTGAAACAATTTCGTTTTTTATTTCAATTGATTGTTTTATTAAAATATCTAAATCATCTGTATTTAAGTTGTTTAAGTTTTTTAATTTATCCCAATATAATTTATCATAAATTAAACCATGTTTTAGCATTTCAGCCAATCCTGAACGCATTTGATTTATAGGTAGGGTTTCTAAAAACTTAGAAATAACAACAACCGATTTTGGTTCATTAATGACCCCAATTTGATTTTTAAGACTTCCTAAATCTACGCCATTTTTCCCACCAATTGAAGCGTCTACCATAGCCAAAAGTGTAGTAGGAATATTAACAAAATCAATACCTCTTTTAAATGTGCTAGCCACAAAGCCACCAATATCTGTAATTACGCCACCGCCTAAATTTAAAATAATACTTTTTCTATCCGCATCTAACTCAATCAAACTATGCCATAAATCAATACAAGTATATATGTTTTTGTTTTCTTCACCGGTTTCAATTTCAATAATTTCTATTTCAATTTCGGTTGGTAAATTGGCAAGAAAATACGGCAAACAATGTTCGTTTGTATTTTCATCAACTAATACAAATATTTTAGAATAGGTTTCTGGTTTTAGCAGCTTTTCTAAATACAAAAAACTGGCATCATTAAAATAAATAGTGTAATTATCAGAAGAAATAGGTGTCATTATTAATTTTATAAATTCTTCACAAAATAAATTAAAAAATATGAGAAATCATTCGTTCAATAAGTATATTTGCATTCCTAAATGTGAATTCAATTATAATGGAGAAAATATTTAATAATACGGAAAAGGCATTTTCACTAAAACCAAACTCAGAATTAAACCGAGCACACTTTTTATTTCAAATGATTGGCAAACCAGCATTAGTAAAAATTGGAACCTCATTAACAAATTTTGCTTTACAATTTCATTTACCAGTTGAAGGTATTATACGAAAAACCGTATTTGATCATTTTTGTGGTGGCGTAAGCGAACAAGATTGTTTACAAGTGGTGGCAAAAATGTACACTAAAGGCGTTTCCTCAGTGTTGGACTATTCCGTAGAAGGAAAAGAAGAAGAAGCCCAGTTTGACGCTTGTTTAAAAATGACATTAAAAACCATTGATTTTGCAAAAGAAAACAAAGCCATTCCGTTTGCTGTTTTTAAACCTACAGGATTGGGAAGAATTGATTTGTATGAAAAAGTAGGAGAAAAAGCAACGTTAAGTACTACAGAGCAAGAAGAATGGAATAGAGTAGTAGCACGTTTTGAAAAAATTTGTCAATACGCCTATGATAATGACGTTCAAATATTAGTTGATGGCGAGGAAACTTGGATGCAAGATGCTGCTGATGAAGTAGTGGAACGCATGATGGAAAAATTCAATACCAAAAAAGCAATTATTTTCAATACCCTACAATTATACAGATGGGATCGAGTTTCTTATTTAAAAAACTTACATTTAAGAGCTAAAGAAAAAGGATATCATATTGGAATGAAATTAGTTCGAGGGGCTTACATGGAAAAAGAAGCCAAACGTGCTGAAGAAAAAGGATATAAAAACCCAATTTGCGAAACCAAACAAGCAACAGACATTAATTTTAATGAGGGATTAAACTACATGCTGGATAACATCACAGAAATGGCAGTTTTTGCTGGAACGCACAATGAAGAAAGTTCGTATTTACTAATGAATTTGATGCAAGAAAAAGGCATTTCAAATGACGATTCTCGAATTTGGTTTGGTCAATTATATGGGATGAGTGATAATATAAGTTATAATTTAGCCGATAATGGTTATAATGTTGCTAAATACTTACCATTTGGCCCTGTTAGAGACGTAATGCCTTATTTAATAAGACGTGCGCAAGAAAATACATCCGTAGCAGGACAAACTGGTAGGGAGTTGACTTTAATTATATCGGAAAGAAACAGACGTAAGTTGAAATAATTCGTTAAAAATTTTCTTGTTTATAAAAGAATTACTATTTTTGAATGAACTTAAAAATATAACAAAATGATAAAAAAATTACTTTTTATAGCTTGTGTAGCACCTGTGATTACATTCGCTCAAATACTTCAAAGCGACCAGTTTACTACACTAACTGCTGGTAATATTGGAACCGATATTACTGGCGCAGCTGTTGGTCAGAATAATTGGTTTATTTTTTCAAATAACGGAGCCGCTCCAACTACATCAACCAACGCCGCCGCTTCAAACTTTATTGCAACTGCTGCTGGAAATCCTTCAAACGGTATTTCCTTATTGGGTCCAAATGGTGATAAAGGTGCACGTTACATGTGGAAAAATGGTTTGCCAGCTGCATGGGCATCAAGAACGGTTGGAAATAATATTATAGAAGTGGAAGTTGATATAAATACTGGAGCACTTTCTACAAGTAGAAATAATTTTGGTGTTTACATCTTTAATGAGGCTGGCGATAGAGTTTTGGCAGGATTTTCTGTTAGAGCTGCTACTAGAGAATTATTTCTTGTAGCATATTCAACACCAACTGGAAATCCTGTAGGAAGTTATAGTTATTCATTAGCTGCTGCACCTGGAATACAACTTGCACAAAACGCTTGGTCTAGAATTGGATTTTCTTTTAATACTGTAACAGGTAGGGCTTTAATCAAAGCACCTGGAATTGACCCATTAGGCGCTTATGTTGATGGAAGTTCACCAAATACTTCACCAGGAGAAGTTGATTTTGTTTCTTTTTCTGGACATACAACTACAGTTGCTAACACATCAAGTACTTCGATGACATTTGATAATTTAGTAGTTAGAGCTTCTTCAACCGACACTTTGTTGGGTAATGAAGATTTTACTGGAAAAACATTGTCAGCAATTTTATATCCTAATCCTGCTTCTGATGTTTTAAATATTCAATCTGCTACTGATGAAATAACTAAAATCACAATAACAGATTTAAATGGTAGAATAGTGAAGGAAGTAACTTCTAATTTATCACAAATTTCACTTGAAAATATTGCTAAAGGAATTTATATGGTAACATTAGAATCTGATACAGCTAAGAAAATTGAAAAATTAATTATTGAATAATTTTCATTTTACACATTTTAAAAAATCCTGAAGAAATTCAGGATTTTTTTTATGCAATAAATTTATGCGAAATATCTTTAGAAGGCAGCATACAATTTTCCCTTATGCCAAACCATTTATATCTATTTTTGGCGATGTAATCATATAATAGATTCTTACCGCTTGTAGGAATAAAATTAAATAATAACAGTAATTTCACTGATGAAGATAAGTGTTTAATAATCCTAAAAACGGCCTCTGACTTAATAAAATAGGCATAACCTGGTTCATATAGTATTATACTGTCTATAGTTTTATCAATACCTAAATAAGTAATTATTTTTTGCCCAGTTTCACTTTGTAAGGCTACAAATCTAAAATTATCGTTTGTGTCGTTTTTAATAATAAAATTAACCTTATCATTACAATAATTACAAATACCATCAAAAAGTATGATTTTTTTATCTTGAGGTAATTGGTTGATGATATCCATTACTTGCTATTTAGTAATTGTATTTGACTTCTATATCTTTCGATTAATAGTGTCATCATTCGTTTATTTAAACTTGAGGAATTCATTATATAAATTAAATATTCATCCACAGAAAACAAGCCAATAATAATACCCTTTAAAGCATTTCTGAATTTTATATCTTTTTGAATTACGTTTTCAATGTATTTCTCTTTTTTATCTGGCGAAAGCGTAAAAAACAATCCTTTTTGCTTGATGGCATAATTTATAAAGACCTGTAAAAGCAAATCGTTTTGAAATTTTAAAATTGGTCGTAAAGTAGTATTCTGAAACGATTCTTCAGTTAACGTATCTAAAAAATCAACACCTAATTTTTCAGATTTAATTGCAGATAAAAGCTCATTTCTAGGTATCATATTGATTGATTTAAATTATTTATTAATCTATATCTAATAAATTCAATTTATCAGCTTTTACATGTTGTACTTCAAATATTTCTAAATCAAAATAGGGAACAGAGGCGATTATATGATCAAAAATATCAGCCATTATATATTCGTAATTTTCCCACTTTTTATCTTTACTAAAGCAATACACTTCTAAAGGGATACCTTTTTCTGTTGGTTGTAAATGTCTGACCAACAAATGCATATCTTTATTAATTCCAGGATGCGTCTCAATGTATTTTTGAATGTATTTTCTAAACAAACCTAAATTGGTCATATTTCGACCGTTTACATTTAATGTTTTATCGATGTTATTTGAGATATTAAACTTATCAATATCTGCTTTTCTCTTATCAATATAATTCGCAACAAACTGAATTCGCTTAAACGATTCCAACTCCTCATCAGTTACAAATCGTACCGTAGCACCTTTAATTAAAACGTGTCTTTTAATTCGTCTTCCGTCAGAATTAATCATGCCGCGCCAATTTCTAAAACTATCCGAAATTAAACTATAAGTTGGAATAGTGGAGGTGGTATTGTCAAAATTTCTGACTTTAACCGTAGCTAAATTTATTTCTTCTACTTCGCCATCTGCACCAAATTTATCAACTGTTATCCAATCTCCAATGCGAACCATATCGTTTACTGTAACTTGAATACTGGCTACAAAACCTAAAATTGTATCTCTAAAAACTAAAATTATTAAAGCAGAAATCGAACCAAATGCAGTTAATAAAGCACTTTTTTTAGTATCAAAAAGTAATAAAACAATAGACAATAAAGCATATATCCATAATACAATCATAATGACTTGTATATAGCTATCAATTGGTTTATCTTTATATTTAGGTAACGTTTTTAAATAATCTTTTAAAGAATTAAATATACTTCTTACGATAAAAAGAGATAATATAATAATGAAAATTTTAACGCTTTTCCCAAATAAATTTTCCCAATAGACAAAATCATCTAAAACAATAGGTATCTTTATACTTATAAAATAAAGCGGTACTAAATGAGCAATGTATTTTGCTGTTTTATTTGCTACCAAAAAGTCATCAAATGTAGATTTTGTATACGTTGCAACAACTGCTAAACCGATGATTAGTATTTTTTTTGCTAAATAATCAATAGCAAGAGCTAAAAATATTAATAGTAATAAATTGCAAAATAAATTCCCGTACAAAGTGAAATCTGTACCAAAATCTAGTTTTTTTAAAATGGGCTCTAGTAAGTCAAAAACTTTCATATTTGAAAAAAATTATTTTTAAATTTGAAATATGAAAATTTTAAGCGTTTTGATTTAAGAATTTTTTATCTACCCAAAAAGTTCCAAATGGAATAAATGAAGCTAAAATAATAATACTAAACTCTTTTAAATTCCATTTTCTTTCATCTTTCAATAAAAACGCCATTATAATGTATAAGATAAATAAAATCCCATGTAACATTCCAAATGGCTTTAGAATCATTTTATAAGTGTCAAAATAATTTGGTTTTAGAACCAACATATTAAAAATTAAAACTAAAAATGAAATTCCTTCAAATAGCGCAATTTTTTTAAACCAATTTAACATTGTTATATTTTTTTATATTTCTACAAAATTAGATAATGTTTATGAATATTAAGCTAATTTATGAAAATTTTAAAATATTAATAAATGAATTATAATATACATTATGTAAAATAGAATATTTTAATATCCATTAGTAAGAATTGATTTAATTGTTTAATTTTGAAGTGTATTTACTACTCCTATCATGAAAAATACTTTTGCAGAAAATATTGTAGATTTTTTAAAACTATATGATCCTTTTAAGTCTGTAACTTATGGCGACTTGTTAGAAATTGCCTCGCAGAGTGAAATTATCTATTTAGAAAAATCGAAACGATTATTTAAAATTAATGACGAATTGCATCAGAATTTTTATATTGTACATTCTGGAATTATTCATTTAACAAAAATAATTGATGCCCAAGAAACTTTAATTTCTAAATGTTATGTGGGTTCTATTTTTGGATTACGTCCGTTTTTTGCTAAAAATAATTATTCTTTAAATTCTATTGCAAATGAAGACGCTGTAGTTTATGCAATTCCTATCGTTTTATTTAAACCGCTTTTAGCTAAATATGCTGGTGTTATGGATTACTTTTTGGAGAGTTTCTCAGAACAGACAAAATCCAACGGTGAAAATTATCAAAATTTAAAAGCGATTTCTGAAGCCAGTTCTGAAACAGAATTAACTGACTTTTCTTATTTTCAGGAATTGGATTATGATAAAAATCCACTTGTAATTCCTACACATACGAGTATTTCAACTGTGGCTAAGAAAATGATGGATGCAAACAAATCGTATGCAATTGTTACGAATAACGCCAGAATAAATGGCTTAATTACGGATGCCGATTTCAGAAAAAAAGTAGCATTCGGTTCAATTAATTTTGATGCTGATTGCAACTCAATTATGCAACAAAATGTGGCCATTGTAGAAGAAACCATTTCTGTAGCAGAAGCGCAATTATTGCTTCTAAAAAACGAAACAAGCTATTTATGTGTTACTGAAGATGGTACAGAAAATACACGTATAAAAGGCATTATTTCGGAACGCGATATTATTAAATCGCAGTCAAATAACCCAGGTGTTTTGATTGATGAAATTAGAAATTCGAAAAATTTTGAGGAACTAAAATACGTGCATTCTAAATATATGTTTGTAATTCAGAATTCATTTACTAAAAATATTCCAATATTTCATATAAACAATACAGTTGGCGGTATTTTGCATGCTATTATTCAGCAATGCATAAAATTGTCAATAGAGAAAATGGGTACACCTCCTGCTCGTTTTGTTTGGTTATCTTTAGGAAGTCAGGCTAGAAAAGAGCAATTGGTATTAAGTGATCAAGATAGCTTAATTGTTTTCGAAAATGTCGCCGCCGAAAAACACCGTGATGTGAAATTTTATTTCATACAATTGGCAAAATTAGTGATATTAAATATGCAAAATTTAGGCTATTCACCTTGTCCAAATGAGCATTTAGCTAGCAATATTAAATGGTGTAAATCGTTATCCGATTTTACGTCAATTTATACGAATTGCATTAAATCACCAGGTGAAAATATGTCCGATTTTAATGGCATTTTCTTTGATTTTGAATACATTTATGGTGAAACGAAAATTAAAGATTCATTAGAAATCGCCATACATCAGAGTTTAGCCAATAATACTTTGTTTTTTGATTATATTGGTAATCAATTACTTAAGCTTCCTCCAGCTTTAACATTCTTCAAGAAATTTGCTATTGAAGAAAACGGAAAACATAAAGAATTATTTAATTTAAAAGAAAAAGGCTTGCAATTTTATATTGATGCGGCTCGAATTTTTGCTTTAAGTAATAACTTAAAAGGGATAAACAATACATATTTGAGATTTAAGCAAATGGCTATAATTGACACTAAAAATGCTGAAAAATACTTGGATTTTGCTGAAAACTACATAAAATTACAAGAATTAAGAGCCCAAGAAGGTATTATAAATGATAATGACGGCGCTTTTATCGACCCAAAAAAACTGTCTAAAATTGATAAAGAGGAAATGAAAAAAGCCTTATTAGAAATTGAAGATGTTACAGATTTAATTAAATCAAAATATAAATTAACCCAATTTTCATAAAATATATGTTATCAAAATTATTTCATAAAGAATATCCTGAATTTTGGAAAAAATATACTGAATCTTTTAAAAGTCCAGCTACTAAATATGTTGTTATTAGTATGGAAACTTCGGGTTTAGATACAGAAAAAGATGTGATTATGTCTATCGCAGCCACATCTATAGTTGAAAATAGAATTATTTTGAAAGACTCATTTGAGATTTATATTAAGCACACTACTCCACTAGATTCAAGTTTAGATAATGAATTTATTTCGGTAAGTAAAGTAGAAAAAGTTTTTGAAGAAGTGGCGATTGAAACACTTATTAATTATTTAGGGAACTCCATTTTAATTGGACACAGAATAGACTTTGATATCGAAATGCTTAACAATACTTTGAGTCGTTTAAAATTAGGAAAACTAAAAAATGAGGCGTATGATATTGAAGCTATGTTTAATAAATTATTAGAAACCAATGATAAAAAATATGCACTGGAAGAAATGAGTAAATTTTTAAATATTTCAATCAGTGAACGAAATTCTGTAGCAGATGATGCCTACTCTATAGCTATTTTATTTTTGAAATTGAAAAGTAAATTAGGAATAAAATAAATTCATTTTTATTTTGATATCTTTTCTAAATCTTTTAGAGTAAAATATCTATTTTCTTTATAGTTAATCTTACAATAATTAATATATTTTTTTGAGTTATATGTTTTTAAATTATTCTCTGTTATTGTTTTTGCAATAAAATACCAAAATTCTAATTTGTATTCCTTAAGTATTGTGTTACACTTTTCTAAAAAAACAATTTTTTCTTTAAATTGCTTTAATTTATCAAATGAAATAAGCGCTTTATTAAAATTATAGTAAAAAACTCGCTTTTCTAAAAGATGGATGGATTCTAATGATTTGCTCCAATATTCAATACATTTCGCATAATTATCCATTGCAAAATAATGATTTGCTCTATCGATTGTAGTGGATGGGAATATATCTCTTTCTTGACAAAATGAAATTAAATTTTCATATTGAGCGGCATCTTTAGCTTCTAAAATTTTCCCGAAGAAATAATCAATATCATTGTAGAAAAATAATGGTTTAATTCCATAATTATTAATAATATTATTTTCATAATTTGATGAAAAATCATAAAAATCTTTATAATTATTTATATTTCTATAATCTTTAAAAATAAATTGAATGCCATCTAATAAACTTTTAGCTACTAAATTATTGTGATCTGCATTGTATATTTTATTTTCAAAATTTATATTTTGTAATTTATATTTTGAAAAAACAGTTTCTATTGCTTTACCTGAATCAAATCTTCCAGTATCATCAAAAGTACCATTCGCTAAAAAGTAATAAAGTTTTCTATTTTTATTATATGATTTCAAATAAT
>JBIPOM010000203.1:0-3552 GCA_044379175.1 Flavobacterium sp.
CTGATGCTATTGAGTCAATTAGCACTTCAGTGAATTCAAATATAGAAAAAGATTTTGCTACAACTACTTTACCATCTGTTTCCAGAAATTGGTTATCTATGATTTTTGGAATCTTTTTTTGGTTGTTTCTATTGAGTTTCTTTTGGTTATTTTTAAATCAATATTTCTATTTTGCGTTATTTGGCGCTATCGGTTGGTTAATCTCTAGATTTCTACCCAATAGATTTTTGAAAACAGCATTTAATTTAATTTTTGGGGCTGTGTTTTTACTATTTTTAACAACTTTGTTTTCAAATAAAGGTTCGCTAGTAGACCCTACTGTTCCAAAAAAAGACGGTACTATTAAAATAAGTCCTCCAAAACAAGTTAAATCAGATGATTCCAACTTTGATGACCCTGATTATGAAATTGAAAAAGAAATAAATTGGTATGATTTCATTACAAATAAGTATGGGTTAAAATATATTACAACTGTAAAATCGTTTTTTGAAACTCAAAAAAATCACAGCTCAGTTGATAATCTATATAGTAAAACCTCAACAAATCCTGTATCATATTTTAATAAATTGTATCGTAATCTTGAAGAATTTGACAGTAAAAAAATTGATTCAATTGTAAAGGTTTTGGGTAAAAAAGCTTCAGACAAAAATTTAAACCAAATTCAAACCGCTGAAATGGTGGTTACTTTTATTCAAGAAATTCCATACGTATTGGTACACCAAAATAGTTGCGAACAGGTAGTTAAGTCTGATAAAGAAAATTCTTTTATTGTAACTTATCATCAAGATAAAAAACCTTGTTTACCTAATATTCCTGGAGGTGTACAATCACCTTATGAATTTTTACACAACTTAAAAGGCGATTGTGATACTAGAAGTCTTTTGGGGTTTGCAATATTAAAGAAAATGAATATCTCTGCTTCTGTTTGGGTAAGTCAAGCCTATGGACATAGCATCTTAGGCGTTGGACTTCCTATTGGAAACGGAGTATCTAAAAGCATTAATGGATTAAATCATTACGGAGTAGAATTAACAAGTAAAGGGTTTCGTTTAGGAGTTATTTCACCACAACAAAGAGATATGTCTAATTGGGATATCGCATTATATTTTAACAATTTTAAATAAATTTAATTATGAAGACTATTAGTATTATTCAATTTTTATTAGCTTTTGGAATCGGTATTGGCTCGTTATTTATACTTTTTAAAGTAATTACGTTTTTGATGAAACGTTTTTACAAAATAGAAGAAGAAAACACATCATTTGCCATTTTTCAAACTGGAATAGTAATTTCGGGTGCTTTTATATTATCTGCAATTATAAGTCCTGCATTAAATGCCATGCGTTTTTTAAATCCTGATAATAATTTCACATCACAATCAATAATTAGCTCTTTTGGATACATAACGATGTTTGTGCTGATTGGACTTTTTTGTACCATTTTAGTAATCGGTTCGGGTTTGTTGGTTTTGTTTCAATTAACAAAAGTAAATGAAGGAGAAGAAATCCGAAAAAACAATATCGGAATTTCATTAATTACTATAGCAATAATTTTAGGATTATCTATAATAGTTGATGAATATGTAGGTGCTTTGTGCGAAACACTTATTCCTTACCCGGCAATACCTAAGTTTTATTAATAACTAAATAAAATAATTTAATATCTAAAACAATTATGGCAATTACAATCGACTTTAATATTTTTTGGCCAGGCCAAGAAGATTTAGAAACACAATGTATAGAATTTATTGAGGGTACTATAGGAACTCCAGATAAAACAACAATTGTAAATGAGGATGAATCAGATCCAGAAGCTGGATATTCTTTGTTGTTTTACTACAAAGATTTATCATTAAATGATTTTTCGTTTTGGGATGAATTATATGATTTTGCAAATGAAACAGAATTATATGCAATAGTTTATGACCATTCAACCCATATCAGAAAAGGATATTGGTATGATGAAGAGGATGAATGGATAGAACAAGAAGTTGGCGCACAGGATGCTTATCTATCTAATATTTAAATATTAAATGGAATTCCTTATTCAATATTCAGATGATTGTATAGAAAATCAATCCATTCGAAATTTAAGGATTTTTTCAGGTTATAAAAGAAAATTTTTGCCTGCCTCTAATTCCTTTCGTCACTATGTTGTTGTGATTGGTTATTCTGGAGGAGGTTGTCAGGAAGAATGTTCTTATGTAATGTATGGTTCAAACCCTAATACTTCAAAAATCAATAGGGCCTATTCTTCTTTTCCAACAGATTGGGAGTATGAGCATTTTAATGAAGAAACCAATGAAGTTTCAATAGAATTTGATGAAATGGATTATGAGGTTTTTAAAGAATTTCAAACTGTAATTAATAAGTATCTCTTACATAGCGAAGACGAAGATTGTTTTATTTTAAACCTTGAAAATGAAGAAATTATTGACACTACATTTTATACTACACCAAAATTTCCAATTAGGTTATTAAAACAACTAAATTTGGTTTTTTGGCCTTTTTCGACTAGTTGGTAAAAAAATTTATATTAAAAATGGACATATGAAAACACAAAATCTTGAATTATATCCAATTGATTCTCCAAAACAAATGAACTGGAAAGATGCACATAGTTATTGTGAATCTTTAGGAAATAGCTGGAGAATGCCAAGTATAGAAGAACTAAATTTATTTTACATTGAATGTAAGAAAGATAATGCTATAACTAATTTTAATTATGCTTATTATTGGAGTTCAACAGACAATCATGTTGGTGGCATAAAAAACCCTTTTTTTGCTTTAGGCAAAAATTTTAATTATGAGGGTAAAGTCATGGAAATTGATAAAGAAAATAGATATGGCGTTAGACCAGTTAGAAATATTTAATTCTTAATGATTAAATATGGATAAGTTTAAAAACATCAAATATACCTCATCTAAATATACCAGTTTATTTAAAAATTATTAAAAATCATTTATTATGAAAAACATTCAACTTATTAATTCAATTCAGTTATTTTTAAACAAAGTATTAAACCATTTAAATACTGATATAGAAGAATATAATTTAGAAGTTTTGAAAAAAGAAAAATCAAAACAATCCACTTCTGTATTATGTAGTAAATTAGGTCTAAATGAATCCATGTTTAATGAATTTGAAACTGCACTTTATCAATTTGAGCAATATAAAGATGATACAAATAAAAGTAAAATTGCGTGTTTAAGATTATGTTTATGGTTGGAAACAATTTCTAAAAGCACAAAAATTGAATTTAGCGTAGATTTTGAAAATGCTCTAAATAATGAAGAATTAGCTATTAAGCAGGTTAGAGCAATGGAATTACTGATTCGTGACGTTGTTAGTGACCAAATTGGCGGAAGTGAAAATATAATTATAAAGTTGCAGACCTTATTCAAACAAGAAGTTATAGATAAGTGGTTAAAATCTTCGGATGAAACAGGAATATTAAGTGGCACCACTTTCAGTGAATTGTCAAATATATTGTTAGATAAAAATATTTTCCAAAGTATAGAGGATATTTTTTCTGATTCAAATATTGAATTA
>JBIPOM010000058.1:0-13072 GCA_044379175.1 Flavobacterium sp.
CGATGTACAATTAAAGGACCTGTGGCTTCCGGATATTTCTCCTTAATTCGAGTATAAACCGAATCTGAAATGGTTTTTCCAGGAACGGATAAAAACTCAGAAGGCTTATTGATTACTAACATCACTTCATCTTCGTACACAATTTCAATATCTTTTCCTTCCGCGTGATTCATAATAAATGGATTTTCTTCCATTTCTAAACCTTTAAGCATGTGCCCCATTAAAATAGGTTCGCATTTACTTTTGCACGATGGATAAAATTGCTTGTGTTGGCGCACTTCAGAATTTGGCGATTGTCCCCACCAAAATTCAGCCATACAAATAGGTTTTAACTCATTCTGGAACGCATAATGCAATAATTTCGGCGCGGCACACTCTCCAGCTCCAGCAGGCGGATTGTTATTAAATATTTCACCTAAACTTTTCGTTTCTTTATATTGATTGTAAAAAGAATATTCAGCAAATAATTTTTGTTGTAATTGAGCCGATTTTGCTTTTCGATCTTCTTTTAGTCGATTTATTTCATTAGTAAAAACCGCTACTTTTTCTTCTAAAGATTGCAACGTCAATTTCCAATATTTCGTCATTTTTTTTAACAAAATGCTTTCTTGCTTACTGGCTTCGGATAATTCTAAATTTAGAAGTGTTATATCATCTTTACTTAAAGTAGTCGTCAGTCGATTTCTCATTTCATCGCGAAGAATTTTTTGCTCTTTTATTCTTGTTTTTTGTTGCTGTAATTCTGTTTCCGCTTGAATTTTAGCTTGCTTACGAGTTGCTAAAGCCTTCAAATAATTGGCATTCATTTCCAAATCTTCAATAGTACGATTGAAAGCATTTAGTACTTCTTCTTCTTTACGAAAAAAGCTGTTTTCGGTTAACATATCAAAAACCGTAGGTACAAAATAATTATGATGATTTTCATTCGCTAATTTTCCTGAAAACGCCCATAAATAGCCTAATTCACCTACTTTATTTTTACAAACCAATACACCAAACATTTTTCCAATAACCAGACCTTTCTGTGCGGAATCTAATCCAAAATTATGATTAAAATTAGTTTGTGATTCTAAGTAATTTTGCAATTCTAACGCTGCCTTTTCACTCAATTTATGTGGTTGATAATAAAAGGGAAACGTAAATTTTTCAGGTAACGAAATTCCTGAAATATCGGTTTTAAAAAGTTGAAAAAATTGGTTTTGCATATGGCAAAGATACTATATAAAAAGTCCAAAAGTGAAATAACAAATTCCAAAAAATCACGCACTAATAAATTATATATCTATAAACTAAAAAAAAAGCGGAAACATTTTTTTTTACTGCTTGCTTATTTTATTTTTGCAAGTCAACAATAGAAGCACAATGAAAAAACTTACTGCCTTATTTATATTTTTTTCAACACTTGTAGTTGCTCAGCAAAGAGCAATAAAATTAAACCCTATTGGCTTTTTTTATAATGGAATTGAGCTAAGTTATGAAGAGAAAATTGAGAATAATAATAGTGTTGAATTTTCAATTGCAACATCTAAATTCAACATTAATGACAATTTTAACAAAAACCCATTTAATGCAATAGGTTTTGAATTAAAATACAAATTCTATACTTCGGTTAACAATACTACATTTGAAGGTTTTTACATTGCACCCATTGGTCAACTTGTAGATGCAAATAGAAAACAAATTAATGGAGGTCGAAAAGATAATATTACACAAATTGGGGTTGGTGGAATTATAGGGAATCAATGGATTATTGGAAATAAAAACAAGCCTAATGGATTTGTTATTGATTTACATGGAGGATTACAAGCAAATTCTGTAAAAGCTCCTATAACTATTGATGTAGAAAATATAAAAGGATTGAAAGTTCGTGTAGGAATTTCTATAGGATATTCTTTCTAAATTTAATTTATTTCATTTAAGATTATAAAATCAAAATAGCATTAAATGAAAAATACACCTACTTTTGCAAAAAATTAATACATAAACTCAATACAGAAATGGGAAGAGCGTTTGAATTCAGAAAAGGAAGAAAAATGAAGCGTTGGTCAGCAATGGCTAAAGCATTTACCAGAATTGGTAAAGATATTGTAATGGCAGTTAAAGAAGGAGGTCCAAACCCGGAAGCCAACTCGCGTTTAAGAGCCGTTATACAAAACTCTAAGGCAGTAAACATGCCAAAAGAAAACGTAGAACGTGCTATTAAAAAAGCAACAGATAAAGATACTGCAAACTATAAAGAAATATTATTTGAAGGATATGCGCCACACGGAATTGCAATTTTGATTGAAACGGCTTCTGATAATAACAACAGAACCGTTGCGAATATTAGAAGTTATTTCAACAAATGCAACGGAACAATGGGAACACAAGGTTCGGTGGAATTTATGTTTGACCATACTTGTAATTTCAGAATTCCAGCAGCTGGACAAGACATTGACGAATTAGAATTAGAAATGATAGATTTTGGTGTAGAAGAAATTTTCGTTGATGATGAAGACGGAATTTTAATGTACGCGCCTTTTGAAAGTTTCGGAGCGATTCAGAAAGAATTAGAATCAAGAGGTTTAGAAATTTTATCTTCTGGATTTGATAGAATTCCTCAAGTAACTAAAGAATTAACACCAGAGCAAGTAGCTGATGTAGAAAAATTATTAGAAAAAATTGAAGAAGACGATGATGTGATGAACGTGTTTCATACTATGTTGGAAAATTAGATTATTAGACAATTAGATTATTAGAAAATTGGCACATTGACTCATTGGCACATTAATCATTTATGATGATACGGTTCGTTATTCAAAATGGTAAACCCTCTATAAATTTGTTCAATTACAAACAAACGTACCATTTGATGCGAAAAAGTCATTTGAGATAAAGCGACTTTTCCATGTGCTTTTTGATAGACTTCTTCTGAAAATCCGTAAGGTCCACCAATTACAAACACTAATGTTTTAATTCCAGAGTTCATTTTCTTTTGTAAAAAATCAGAAAATCCAACACTATTAAATTCTTTTCCGTTTTCGTCCAATAAAATTAATTGATCGGTTGGTGTTAATTTTTCTAAAATAAGTTGCCCTTCTTTTGTTTTTTGTTCCGATTCCGATAAATTTTTTACGTTTTTTATATCCAGAATCACTTCCAAATCGAACTTAATATAAAATCTCAATCGCTTAGTATATTCTTCAATTAAAGCGTTTAGATTTTTATTATCTGTTTTCCCTATGACGATAAGTTTTATGTTCATTTTGAGATTTTTTTTTTAAACACAAAGAAAATAGTTAAATTGTGTTTTAGTTTTAAATATATATAATGCTAGCATTTAATCAATCATCAAATTATCTAACAATCTAACAATCTAATAATCTAATAATCTAATTGTCTAATTAAAGAAACGCATTCCACCGCTTCTTTTACATCGTGAACTCTTAAAATATTAGCGCCTTTTTGTAAACAAAATGCGTGTAAAAAAGTCGTTCCGTTTAAAGCTTTTTCAGGTGCCGTTTCTAATACTTTATAAATCATAGATTTTCTTGAAATTCCTGCTAAAACAGGTAAATCGTGAAATTGTAGTAGTTCCAAATTCTGCAGTAATTCGTAATTTTGTTCTAAAGTTTTCGCAAATCCAAATCCAGGATCAATAATGATGTCGTTTAAACCAAAACGTCTCGCTTTTGCAATTCGTTCCGAAAAATAATAATTCATTTCTTTTAGTAAATCCTCATAATTGGCTAAACTTTGCATGGTTTGTGGCGTGCCTTTCATATGCATCATAATATACGGAACTTGTAATTTAGCTACCGTTTCTAACATTTTTTCATCTAACAGACCAGCAGAAATATCATTAATTAGTGCCGCTCCATTTTCGATGGCTTGTTTGGCTACTTCGCTTCTAAAAGTATCAATAGAAAGTAAAATATCTGGAAAATTCTCAACTAATAACTTTACAATTGGTATCACGCGATTTAATTCTTCTGCTTCAGAAACAAATTCGGCTCCAGGTTTACTCGAATAGCCACCTAAATCAATAAAAGTAGCACCTTCTTGAAGCATCTTTTCTACCTGAAATACAATTTCATTAGTATTTGTAAGTTTTCCACCATCAAAAAATGAATCTGGCGTCACATTAACAATACCCATTACTTTAGGTGTTGATAAGTTGATGAGCGTTCCTTTACAGTTTATTGTTGACATCGTATTTTTTACTTATATTTGAACTTTGATACAAATATAAAATAATAATGAGCAATACCTCACAAGAATACGACAAAGTTATAGCTATTTGCAGAGAATTATTTACAAAAAAAGCCCACGATTATGGAACGGCTTGGCGTGTTTTACGTTTGCCTTCATTAACCGATCAAATATTTATTAAAGCACAACGCATAAGAAGTTTACAAGAAAACGACGTAAGAAAAGTAGATGAAGATGAAACGTCAGAATTTATTGGGATTATCAATTATTGCGTAATGGCTTTAATTCAAATGGATAAAGGAGTTGCTTCTCAACCGGATTTATCAGCTGATGAAGCCATAAAGTTATTCAATCATAAAATTGAAATCACGAAAGAATTAATGGAAGATAAAAATCACGATTATGGAGAAGCTTGGCGCGATATGCGTGTGAGTTCACTAACGGATTTGATTATTCAGAAATTATTACGTGTGAAACAAATTGAAGATAACAAGGGAAAAACGTTGGTTTCTGAAGGAATTGACGCCAATTATCAAGATATGATTAACTATTCGGTTTTTGCTTTGATACTTATAAATCGTTTTAATTAGTTTCAAGTTTAAGGTTTCAAGTTAAATAACAACTTATTAACACAAACAATCAAAAAACATAAGTAAATTTGTTAAAGGACAACCTGAAACTTTAAACCTGAAACAAAAACAACAAAAATTATCATGAACAATAAAAATATTTCTTGGAGTATCAGAATAGTAGTTGCATTACTATTTTTAGTTTCAGCTATAGCGAAATTATACCCGTCGCCTTATTTTGCAATTTCCACTTTTGAAGTCAAACAATTATATACCTTAGGATTCTCAGATATACTTGCACCTTATTTTTCAAGAATTTTAATTGGAATCGAATTTGCTCTTGGCTTTTTATTACTTAATAATCATTTCTTAAAACGGATTACGATTCCTGCAACAGTTGGTTTGTTAAGTGTTTTTATCATTCATTTGAGTTATGTTACTTTTTTAAGTGGCGGAAATTCAGGGAATTGTGGTTGTTTTGGCGAATTAATTCCGATGACACCAATTGAAGCTATAATAAAAAATATCATCGCAGTTGGATTATTAATTTGGCTATGGAAAATTTCAGAAAATGATAAAAAATCAAATATTTGGATGTTAATCAGCATCACTTTAGCTTGTATTTTAGGTTTGTTTATGTTAGCACCAATGAAAGCGAGTTCTACATCAATATCAAATAGCAATGACAATATCAATACAGAAATTGATACTTCATCAATTGATTTAGACAAAGATGCTACAATCTTAACTAATGAAGCAGATGAACAACATATAGATTCAATTGAAAAAAACTTAATAAAAACAGAGAAAGTGGTTGAAGCAATTAAAAAAGAAGTAGGTCCAAAACAAGCCGTCTCTGGTTATTCCGATTTGTATGCAGATATCGACAAAGGTCAAAAAATATTGTGTTTCTTTGTTCCTGGTTGCGAACATTGTAGAGATGCAGCAAAAGATTTAAATGCTTTACAAAAAAAATACAAAGATTTTCCAGCGGTGCAAATTGTATTTATGGATGAAGAAGCAGAAAAAATTCCAGATTTCTTTAAATATGCTGGCAAACAATTTCCATATAAAGTGATTGATATTATTCCGTTTTGGACAAAATTAGGCACAGGAAAAGACACGCCTGGTATAGTGTATTTGCACAACGGAAACGTAATTAAATTTTACGATGGAATTGCCGAAAAAGCTTTTAATAGCAAAGCATTAGAGAAAGTTATATACAAATAACAAATTCCAAATAACAAATTCCAAATAACAAATAACAAATAACAAATAATAAATAACAAATAATAAATTTCAAATAACAAATTCCAAATAACAAATAACAAATTCTAAAAAAACATATTCTAAAAAAACAAATTCCATGAAAAAAATCATAGCATCATTAGCCGTTCTATTTAGCTTAACTTCTTGCCAAGCACAAGAAACAGAATTTTCAAAAGAAAGTTTAGAAAGCAAGTTAACAACAATTGACAACAAAGCCATTCCTTTTGAAGAAATTTTGAAGCAAAATCATGGAAAAACCGTGGTAATAGAAGTTTGGGCATCATGGTGTTCTGATTGTGTAAAAAACATGCCCGCAGTAAAAGAACTAAAGGACAGATTTCCAGATGTTGCTTTTGTGAATTTATCTTGCGATAAAACCTTTGATGCTTGGAAAAACGGAATCGAAAAACACGAGGTTACAGGTGAAAATTATCTAATTAAAGATGGAATGAAAGGCGAATTTGGTGCTTCAATTAAATTGGATTGGATTCCTCGTTTTATAGTAATTAATAAAGAAGGAAAAATAGTTTTATTCCGCGCCATCGAAAAAGACTTCGATAAAATCATTGAAAGTATAGAAGCATCTAAATAAAATATCATAAACAAAAGAAACCTAATTTATTATTAAAACACAGATTGGAGAAATTTTATTAATTTTAATAATTTTTCCAATCTGTGTTTAAAAAAATGTTGTAACTAAATTAAAAAATGAGAAAAAACATCGTAGCAGGTAACTGGAAAATGAACAAAACCTTACCGCAAGCCATTGAATTAATCAATGAAATTAAAAACAATAAGCCAAACAATTCAGCGGAAGTTATTTTAGCTACTCCTTTTCCATATTTAGCAAAAGCTATTGAATTAGTAGCGGGTTCAGATATTAAAATCGCGGCACAAAATATGCATCAAGCAGAAGGTGGCGCGTTTACAGGTGAAGTTTCCGCATCAATGTTAACCAGTATTGGCGTTAACACTGTAATTTTAGGACACAGTGAAAGAAGAGCTTATTTTCACGAAAATGATGCCTTATTAGCCAATAAAGTAGATACTGCATTAGCACACGATATTACCGTTATTTTTTGCTTTGGTGAAGAATTAAAAGACAGACAAAGCGACAATCATTTCAATGTTGTGGAATACCAATTACGTGATGGTTTGTTTCATATTTCAAAAGAAAACTGGAAAAATATTGTATTGGCTTACGAACCTGTTTGGGCAATTGGAACTGGTGAAACCGCCTCTCCGGATCAAGCACAAGAAATGCATTTATTTATTAGAAATTTAGTAGATAAAGTATTTGGAAGAGAAATTTCAGAAAATGTTTCCATTCTTTACGGTGGAAGTGTAAAACCAGATAATGCCAAAGAAATTTTCTCAAAACCAGATGTAGACGGCGGATTAATCGGTGGAGCGGCATTAAACGCTAACGATTTTTTCGGAATTATTTCTGGAATATAATTTTTGTTTTAAATTTCAGGTTTCAAGTTAATTAAAACAACCTGAAACCTGAAACTTTAAACTTTATACTCAAAAATGGAATACCTCTTAATCCCAATTGTAGCATTGCTTGCTTCTGCCCTAACCTTTTTCTCTGGTTTTGGATTGGGAACGTTGTTATTACCTGCTTTTGCCTTATTTTTTCCTGTTGATGTAGCGATTGCTTTAACTGCCATAGTTCATTTCTTGAACAACGTTTTTAAATTCGTTTTGGTTAAAAAACATATTGATTGGAAAATTGCAATACAATTTGGAATTCCCGCTTTGCTTTTTTCTTTACTTGGTGCACTGCTTTTAGATAAGATTACTTATGCTACTATTATAGCTGAATATACAATTAATAATACCGTTTTTCAAATTACAATAATGAAAAGCATTGTGGCTATTTTACTAATTTTCTTCGCTTTATTTGAATTACTTCCGAAATTAAAAAACTTACAATTCCCAAAGAAATATTTACCAATTGGTGGGATTTTAAGTGGCTTTTTTGGCGGACTTTCAGGGCATCAAGGCGCATTACGAAGTGCGTTTTTAACGAAAGTTGGTTTGTCCAAAGAAGCGTTTATTGCGACTGGTGTAAGTATCGCGTGCCTGATTGATATAAGTAGGATGTCCGTGTATTTTACCAACATTTCAAAAGTGAAAGATAGTTTGAATTTGAATTTACTAATAGTTGCAACACTTGCTGCGTTTATTGGTGTGTATTTTGGAAACAAATTGGTAAAAAAAATAACCATAACTACCATTCAGAAAATTGTGGCATTTATGATTATTGTATTTGCGATTGCTTTGGGTTTTGGGATTGTTTAGATGGGTACACAGATTATACGGAATTGCACAGATTAAATTAAAAGTTTGTCAATCTGAACTTGTTTCAGATTCTATTTCTATTATCTATATTCTATTTTCTACCTCCCCTTTTCACATAACTATGCAAAAAATCGCCTTTAGGTTTTCCTAAATCGAAAGAACTGAATTTGGTTAGAAAACGGGTTTCTGTTCTCGCTTCGTCTCTGTCCCAATTTTCATATTCTATACGATAAATGGCAGAATACATTTCGGCTCTTCCCACACCGTGAAAACAATGAATTAATACTGGATAATTTGCTTTATTGTCCATCACTTTAAAAAAAGCGTCTAAATTTTCAGGTTTTGGCACTTGATCTGAGCCAATATTAAAATAATTCAATCCTTTGATTTTAGCAGCTGCTTTTTTTTCTGCAATAAGTTCTACTGGAATTTCAGGATTATTAACTTCGTCACCCGTTCCTGGAAAACGCAAATCGATAATGCTTTTAATATTGTGCTCTTTTACAAAATCGGCAATATCTTCTGGTGGAATTACGCCACTTTTATATACTTTACCTTCGGAAATTACTTTTAAATTATGGTTTATTTTATAATCATAAAAATAGCTCTTTGCCCAAAAAAGTGCCGCAATTACTATAACTGAAACTAATATTTTCTTTTTCATTTTACTAATCTAAAATTACTTTCGACTTTCGACTTTCGACTTAATTACTCAACTTTTTATCAATAATTCTATTAAAATAATCTTGAATAAAAGCTTTACAAGCCATTTCAATATCATTCATTTCTTTGTTTCTTTTTCCAATTAAATTGTGCAATTGTTCTTTATCCTCTTTACTGTAAAAACCAACGGCAACTTTACCGTCAAAAGCACAAACATAATTTCCTTTAGCAAAGTTATACATTCCTGTGTTATAATTAATTACAAAAGGTTGAATTCTTTGTTTTTTATCTATTAAACTTCTTCCCCAACTTCTAAATGGTTTATTATATCCAATAAGATCCATAACTGTAGGAAAAATATCAATATGTTGAGCCAACTCATTACTTTCACCTTTCAGTTTATATTTAGGTGAATAAAAAAGTATTGGAACAGCTAATCTATTCATAATTTTATTATAATATTCTTCATTATAATTCACTAAATTACAATGATCTGCGGTGATAATAAATATAGTATTTTCAAACCAAGGTTGCTTTTTAGCGGCTTCAAAAAACTTCTTAAAAGCATAGTCCGTATATCCCACAGGCTGATGCATCAAATTTGTTCCTTTAGGTAATTTATTTTTAAATTCAGTTGGAACTACATATGGTTCGTGTGAAGACACTGTAAAAATAGTACTAAAAAATGGGGCTTTCTTTTGGCTTATCGTTTTATTCATAAATTGCATAAAAGGCAGGTCCCAAATTCCCCACGAACCATCAAAGTCGGCATCATTTCCGTATTCTGTCATACCATAATACTGGTCAAAACCTAAAATATTTCCAAACCCTAAAAAGCCCATAGAACCGTTTGGTGCACCGTGAAAAAATGAAGTATCATACCCCTTACTTTTTAAACAAGAAACCATAGAACCAATTTTCTGTTTTGCATACGGAGAAGACGTAAACGCATCTTTAAACGATGGTACACCTGATAATATTGAGGACATACCATGTATGGATTTATACCCATTGGCATAGGCATTCGTGAAAATTAAACTCTCGGTAGCCAAGGAATCAATAAAAGGCGTATAACTTACATAATTTTTAATATTTGTGTTTTTATTAAACGCACCAATGTATTCTCGTCCCAAACTTTCGGTAATTATTAAAACAATATTAGGGGTAGTTGGAGCATTAGTATCGTACAATTTTATCGGTTGAAAATTAGCATTTACAACGTCTTCTGGTATGTTAAAATCGGTTTTCTTAAATGATTGTACACTCAACGTTCTTAAAAAAGAAAAAGTCGAATTTAAAACTAAATCAGCTTGTTGTGATTTCTTTACAAATCTATTAGCGTCTACTAAATTGACAGGTCGTGTACTTTTCTTGAAATCGCCTCGAATGCCACCGATACATAAAATGGCAATGACCAAAACTCCAAAAATAGATTTGGCAATATATTTTAACTTAGCATTTTCTACTATATTGTGTTTCACTTTTACTTTTTGATACAAAAATATCCACAAAATAGACACCAAGATAAACAACAAAAACACATGCCAATAAGTAATTAAAAATCGAAATAACATACCGCCTTTTGACTCTTCATTTTTAACCAAATCCCAAGCAGCAAGTGTTAATCGAGAAAAATTGTATTTATAATATATTAAATCGACAAAATTAAAGGCGTAAAAAAATAAATTTGAAATGAAATATAAATAAAACAATCCTTTTTGATAATTTGGTTTTGTATTTATAAAAAATGGTAATGTAGAAAGTAAAATAAAAAGTCCATTTACATATAAAATAGCGGTGGTGTCAAAAACCAGACCGTGATAGGCTATCTCAAAAAATTCTGAAACACTAGAAATATCTACAATATCTCTATTGTAAACAAAAAATAATAATCTAGCAATAAAGTAAAAGAAATATGCTAGTGCTATTCGGTAAAATAGCACACTATATTCATTTAACCTAAAAAATGATTTCATTTAATTAAAGTTTAATTGATGCAAAATTAACAATAAACAAAGTTTTTCAGTTAAAAATTTTATAAAGTTCCATTTTATTTATAAATTGCAGTTTAAAACAAACTTATATGCAAAACGTAACACGACTTTTTGATTTTCCTTATTATCAGTTAGAAAATCATAATTTACCAGATGCTTTGGTAACAAAATATGGTAATGATTGGATAAAAACCTCTACCCAACAGTACATTGATAATGCAAATGCTTTGTCTAGAGCGTTATTAATTTTAGGTGTAAATAAAAATGATAAAATCGCTATCATTTCGTCAAACAACCGCACAGAATGGCATATTTCTGATATTGGAATTCTACAAACTGGTGCACAAAACGTGCCCATGTATCCAACTATCTCAGCAGAAGATTACGAATATATTTTAAATCATTCTGAAGCAAAATACTGTTTCGTATCCGACCAAGAAGTGTACGATAAATTAAAATCGGTACACGCTAATATTCCATTATTAAAAGATATTTATTCGTTTAACGAAATTTCTGGTTGTAAAAAATGGAGTGATTTATTAGAAACAGGTAAAGATGCTTCGAATCAAAACGACGTAGAAGATCGTAAAAGTGCTGTCTTACCTTCCGATTTAGCAACTATAATTTATACTTCAGGAACTACAGGACGACCAAAAGGGGTAATGCTTACGCATGATAATATTGTTTCTGATGTGTTAAATTCAGATAAAAGAATGCCGTTACGAAAAGGAAGTACACGTGCGTTGAGTTTCTTACCAATTTGTCATATTTTCGAAAGAATGTTGACGTATTTGTATCAATATGGTGGAATATCTATTTATTTTGCGGAAAGCATTGAAAAAATATCTGACAATTTAAAAGAAGTTCATCCGCACGTAATGTCAGTTGTACCAAGACTTTTAGAAAAAGTGTACGATAAAATTTACGCAAAAGGAGCGGATTTAACAGGAATTAAAAAACGATTATTCTTTTGGGCATTAGATTTAGGTATGGCTTACAAACCGTATAATGAAAATGGTGCCTTTTATAATTTCAAACTGGGAATTGCCAGAAAATTAATTTTCTCAAAATGGCAAGAAGGTTTAGGTGGCGAATTGGAAATGTTAGTTTCTGGTAGTGCGGCTTTACAAACACGATTAACCAAAGTATTTACAGCTGCTGGAATTCCAGTAATGGAAGGATATGGATTAACGGAAACATCTCCAGTAATTTCTGTAAACGATATGCGAAATGGCGGATTCAGAATTGGAACTGTTGGTAGAGTAATTGATAATGTAGAAGTTAAAATTGCTGAAGACGGTGAAATTCTTTGTAAAGGTCCAAACGTAATGATTGGGTATTATAAAGATGAAGCACAAACTGCTGAAGTAATTAAAAACGGTTATTTCCATACAGGAGATATTGGTGAAATTGATGCCGATGGCTTCTTAAAAATCACCGATCGTAAAAAAGAAATGTTTAAAACGTCTGGTGGAAAATATGTAGCGCCACAAGTTTTAGAAAACAGCTTCAAACAATCTCGTTTTATTGAGCAAATTATGGTTATTGGCGATGGCGAAAAAATGCCTGCTGCTTTCATTCAACCAGCATTTGATTTCGTAAAAGAATGGGCAATCAGACATAGTATTGACTTAGGAAATTCTAACGAAGACCTTTGCAACAATCCTAAAGTTATTGCACGTATTCAAGAAGATATTGATGAAGCCAACAAAAAATTTGGTAATTGGGAACAAGTAAAACGTTTTGAATTAACACCCGATTTATGGTCAATTGATGCAGGGCATTTAACGCCAACTATGAAATTGAAACGTAAAATTATCAAAGAGAAATACCAAACCCTTTACGATAAGATTTATCAATCATAAATATGAAAAAAATATTTTTCATAACGTTAATCTTCGCTTTTTTTTCTTGTAAAAAGAGCGAAGATTTTTCGTTACAGCACTACCATACCTTTGACTCAAAAGAAGACCAATACACCGGTGGTATTAAAATGATTCCCATAAAAACACCAAAAGGCACTTTTAAGGTTTGGACAAAACGATTTGGTAACAACCCGAAAATAAAAGTATTGCTTTT
>JBIPOM010000263.1:0-9452 GCA_044379175.1 Flavobacterium sp.
AAAGATGAACTGAACTCACTGCGCCCAACGGGAGCCACCGCCGACGAGTTCCAGTTTGTCCCGACCGACACCTTGAAGGAGGCCGTCGCCTACTTCCTGATGACCTGCGCGGGAAGACTGTATCGCGAGAAGAGCTTCACGGATGGCAAGAAAGACTTCAAGTCGATGCTGATCAACACTTCACAGAAGATGATCGAACACGCGGGCACCCTTCCCGAAATAACCAAACTGGTCGCCTCGCTGAGGGCCAGTTTTACCGAAAAAGAATCCGCCTGGAAGGCGATCTGGGAAAAGGAGACCTCCTTGGTCGACTCGAAGAATACCGGCTGCGCACACGAATCCGTGAAGTGGGAGGAACTTCGCGACATCTTGGTGGACGAAGTTCTGCCTGAAGGTCGTGTCAAAATCGTCGTCAGTAATAGCGACAAGAACACGGCCTCCAACCTGAGCCAAGAGTACATGGAGTCTAACCGTGGCCAGATGCTCATCGTTATCGGCGGAAACACCCTATCCCGAGGTATCACCCTAGAGGGACTATGCGTATCCTATTTCGTCCGCACCTCGAAATCGTACGATACCTTACTGCAAATGGGTCGATGGTTCGGCTATCGACCGAACTACGAGGACATGCCACGCGTCTGGATGACAAGCGCGATGGAGCGACAGTTCTTCCAGCTTGCCGGCGTAGAAATCGACATGTTCAAGCGACTGGAGTCTCACAAGGCAGGCGCGTCCCCCCGAGACGTGCCGCTGCTCATCCGCTCGATCCCAGGCATGCTCATCACGGCGCGCGCCAAGATGCGACATGCGGTCGCGGTGAATATCGATTACAGCGGCTGGGCCGTCCAGACGACGTTCTTCAGCCACAAGGATACCGCCATCATTAACCATAATATCGGCAGCGTCACGCGCCTCGTCGAGAAACTGGGCGGAGCGAAAGAATTCAGCAGCAATGCCTCGTTCTTCTTCAAGAGAGACGTAGACGCCGAGACCGCCATCGCTTTCCTCAAGGACTACAAGTGCAACGAGTCGAACCAGGAGATGCAAACAGACCTGATCATCAAGTACATCAAGGATCAGCTCAAGAAAGGCGGCTGCAAGGAATGGAGCTTCGCAATCAAGACTAAGGCCGTGAACGTAAGAGAAGGTGAACAGGTCGAGTGGGCGGGATTGAAGCTATATACCCTTTCGTTCGCCAAGATGTCCGAGCAAGCCAGCTCGCCTGATACCGCCTATCTGAAAGCCATCAAGTCATCGACCGACATCTTCGCAGACTTCCCTGACTATGCGGAAGTCGTGCGCGCCCACAAGGACTCAAACGAAGATCAACGCAACGAGACGCGAGGCGCCCGCCAACCTGGCGTCGGCATGATTGTCATCTATCCGATCAACGGAAAGTCGGAACCCCAACAACCGGGTTCGAGCCGCGTAGCACTCGATGCGGCAGGCGACCTCGTCGGCGTCACCGTCTTCATGCCTGAAGTCACCGGCGACAAACAGTCCCACAGCCTAGTGGGCGTCCAAACCAAGCCCGAAATCACCAACGAAGAATCCGAATAACATGAACAAATACATCGAGATCCTGGACGAAATCACGGCAGCCCATGCCACCCTATCCTCGCTGCAGCTTCCGGAGAAAGGCGGCTTGAATCGACGAAAACTGGAAAAGGTCGACGAACAACTGGACACCGAGCTAGCCGTCGACTGCAACGGTTCTCCGCTCCTGATCATCGGGGTCAACGACAAGATCGCCAGTCGCAAGATCCTTTGGGAAAGCCGAGGTATCCGGGCGGAGATTTTCCCCGCCTCAGGCCAAGGCGATAAGCCTAAGGTGTATGTGGAAACCAGCTCAGACTACTCACCTAGCCTCTTCGGCTCCCTGGCTTCTTCCATCCTCACGAATCTCTGCGAATCAAAGACGAAGTCCAAACAGTCCGTGTCGGACGCCCTTGACGAGTGGAGACGTATCTTCCTCGCAGCCAACGATGCGCTCAACGAATCAAAGCTCCTCGGCCTGATCGGCGAACTCACGACGCTCGAAGAAGGCATTCGCCACGCGGGGCCCGACTTCCTCGAATGCTGGGTCGGCCCGAGCGGAGAACGTCAGGATTTCAGACGCGACTCGCTCGCGATCGAATGCAAAGCAAACTCTTCCGGGAACAACTTCATCCACGTCAACGGTCACGACCAACTCGAGGCCCCGGAGGGCGGCAAGCTCTTCCTTTCGTTTGTCCAACTCGAAAAAAGCCCCGACAGCGCCTATAATCTTCCAGCCCTGATCGGAAGAATCACCAACCTAGGCGCCCGCCGAACCATCCTCGAAGAGAGGATCATGCGGGCAGGCGCGACGATCAGCCAAATGGCTTCGGCCGAACCGTCGTACTCGCTCGTGGCCCACCGGCTTTTTGCGGTGGATGATAAATTCCCTAAGATCACCAGCAAGGAGCTGAAAGGTGGCGTCCCTCCGGCGGGGGTTAGCAACATCGCGTACAAGGCCGACCTTGGCGTCGTCCAGAAGCACGCACTCTCCCAGCCTGAAACCGTCGCATGCTATAAGCTGTTCATCGGGAAATGACCCTTAGCATCTCATCGGAAGAAGTTCGCCCGGAGGGGACCTTCAACATCCAAGTCTTCCTCGACTTGCTCGGCCGGCCGATGATCGACCGTATGAGCGTTTTCTTACGTGAAACTGCTCAGAACGCTTGGGACGCCCGACTCAAGCCAGAGGGCGACGTCGATTTTTCCGTTGAGATCGGGACCTTCACCACAGCACGGTCCAAGAAGATAAAAAGTGAGGTCTTCCCCGTCACCGCGTATGCGGCGAAGCTTACTGAAAACATCCACAGCTTCTGCGAACCAGGTAAGCCCTACGTCATCGTTCGTGACGCGAACACGATCGGACTAGCCGGGCCGACCGAAGCCAACGCGCCCGGACGCAGAAGGAACTTCACCTCCTTCATCCGTAACGTCGGACAAGATGAGGCCGCCTCAACCGCCTCCGGCCGCGGAGGCACATTCGGATTCGGCAAGACGGTGTTCTTCCGAGTCAGCAAGGCGCGAACCTTCATCGCTTACAGCAGGACAGAGGACGCCGAAGGGAATACGATCTCAAGGCTCATGGGCGTAAGCTTAAGCAGGGTTAACGACACCCTGCATAAATACACCGGAAGGCACTGGTGGGGCGTCGCTCCAGCTGGCCAAGAACGTAAGCAAGGATTCAATCAGCCTCTTACCGGCAAGGCAGCCGATGACTTGGCTGAAGCCATCGGCTTCACCAAGTACGCCGAAAAGTCGTCTGGGACCTCCATCATGGTCATCGGGCCTGAATTTGGACTCTCCGAAGAACAAGACCTCTGGGAGAGCGCAGAGGGCCGCGGACGCATCGCCCAGCTAATGCAGGAAACTCTGACTTTCTGGTATTGGCCTAGATCGATGGGCGGAGGGGAAAGAAAAGGCCGACTCAACGCCAGCATCCATGCGGATGGAAAAGCCCTGCCGATCAGCGCTACGGAAGCGAAATACCCCGTCCCGGTTTTCGCCGATTGCTTCACCGCACTTCAGGCAAAGCTTAGCGGAGAAGAAGAAATAGACCCTAACCTCTACGTAAAAATTTTCGAAATCAAAGGGAGAGCGCAGCGACTAGGTCTGCTTGCGATCGCTAAACGAGCTTATCGCAAAAGGGAAACACACGCGATCGACCTGGTGGAAAACCACCCGCTCAGGGCGATGATACAAGCAGGCGACGATGAGAAAAACGGAGCCGAGACCAACCCGAGTTGCCATCATGTCGCCCTGATTCGCGAACCTGGTCAGGTCGTAAGATACCTGCCCACGATTGAGTGCACTCAGAACGGTATGGAATACGCGGCTGTCTTCCTGCTGGCTCCGAACGGAAAGGATAAAGACGAAATTCGCGAACACATCAAGAAGTCAGAACCCCCTTCGCATGACGACTGGAGCAAGGAAGAACGCTGGGCACAGCTCATCGTTTCAGAGGTCTCCAGATGCGTCGCGTCCTTCGCCGCCCCGCCCTCCGCCAGCCAAGGCTCAATATCCGACCGTGCGGGAAAGATCTCCCTCCTGCTCGGCAATCTCTGGGATAGCGGCGAAGGCCGAGGCGGGAACGGCGGCGGCGGTGGTGGTGGTGGTGGTGGTGGCGAAGGAAAAACGTCCGCGTGCAAGTGGGAACAAGAGCTTACCCTTCATGCTGGCAAGCCACACATTCTGTACACCATACAACTAAGCCCAAAGATCAAGAAAGGCACCCTCCGCTGTAGCCTCAAGGCAGCGCTCTATGGCGGCGGAAGCGACGAAATACCGGGCGGCACCAAAAAGAGTTTCGTAGGCTGGTTTGCTAAAAACGACGACGGCAAACCAGGGAAAATCTTGGGAAAAACGCCGACCTTGGGAATCACGGAAGCTATGTCAGGTAAAGTCATCATGGCCATGGCTAAGGCTGACATAGACGCCGCGATCGCCGCCACCTTCAATCTCGACCGAAATGGCTAACCTACCAATCAAGCCATACCTCACCCTGCCTGGGAATCACCACCTCATCGGTGTCGACTTCCATCACGGCACGGCGGAGCAGCCGCTTAGCAATCGCCAGTTCTTGGACGGTTTTTCAGTAGCCAGCCAAGTGGAGATCGACGCACGCGTGAAACTTGGAGGTAAAAACATGCTCATGGAATCGCTTCAGTTGGAAGGAGCGACACTAGGACTGTCGCTATCCTTGCATTGCCCCTCAACCCGCTTCCGCATCACCTCCGAATGCGAACTCGGCGAGGCCAGACAGCAGTCGCTCAAGATCGTCGCGCCGCCAGGGATGATCAGTAAAGAGATCACCCTATCGCTGAAGCTTACCCTCGAGAAATCCGCACCAAGGCCGACGAAACTATGCGCAAAGAATATCGGCTCGGTCCTCTGGGAGGACAGCATCAGGATCCAGCTCGAGGGCACCGGGGCGACCTTCCCAACGCAGGAGCATGACTTCCGCCCCGACGAAGGCGGGGAATACGCCGGCTGGCGCTTTGACTTCAGCAACGCCAGCCTGCGAGGACGTGCGAGCCGCCTACGGCTCCTCGTCAATAAAAGAAACAAGAACTTCCTCAAGGGCGTCCTGGAAAACCCCGCTAAAGCAGGCAACTCCGAGGCACTACGGCTCTTCCGATATGCGGTGGCCTGCGCCTTGGTCGACTTCTGCGCGGCAAACCATGAAGAATTTGAACAAGCTGGACATAGCTTCAAGGACGAGGGTTCCCTCGGACACCACCTAGTCAACTTCCTGAAGACGCACATACGTCATGGCAACGTAGCGTTACCGATCGGAAGCTATCTGAAGACCTATCACACGGAAATCGAATACCGCGAAAAAATCAGAGCGATCCTCCAATCCAATATCCAAGATGAGTCGCTTACCTAAGTCCGAGTCAGACCTTCTCTATCCGCGGCTGGAGCTCAAACCCGGAAGCGAATCATGGGCCATCATCGAGAAGCTCATGATAGCCACTCCGAGCATGCTGCTGGACAAGACCATCGTCGGAGACCTCGAATCCATGCTCGAATATGGCAACGTCGGCGGCCAGGCCTCTCACTCAGACTGCGATAAGCTAAGCGAAGGCCTCATCTCAATCGCCAAGCAACATGGATTCCCACGTCAGCCTAACGCAGATCAAAAACGCGCCGCCGATGCAGATATGGCGATCCACCTGCACCTCAATATGCGCATCTCCCGCAACGAGGCCGCTCACGAAGGAGTATGGAACGCCCTTTCCTGCTACTTCTGCCCGGCAGTCGTCGCCTGGAGGTGGTCGGGAGGCGAGGAGGAGGAGTACCTGCCTGCCACAGAAGAAGGCAAAACGAGCGAACCGGTGGCCGTCTCCGAGCGCTGGTTCACTCAATCGAAATCAGAACGACATGCGCTTGGCAGACTATGGTGGAGAGCGGAACTCCTAAGGGATGAGAACGCTCCAAAACCCTATTGGATCCTTTCCGGGCTGATGGAAGACGAACTCGTGCAATGCGCGGAACGAGGGCTTTTCGTGACCCATCGTGACGCCGTGCTAGCCCTGGCCAAAAAACACCTAGAGGACTACAAAGGTAAAACGTCGAGAATGCTGGTCTTCCGCTCCGCGATCAAGAGCCTGCGCCGAATGGCCAGCCTCGTCGACCTCGATGCCGCCGCGCGGAACGGTACGCTAGAAAAAATGGTGAGCACCTGTTACAAGGAAGCCCTCACCCGCAAATAATCATGTCCATAACCGCAACCGTCACCACACTGGGCGCCCTTCTCAAGGATTACCCCAGGCTGAACGTCCCGGACTATCAACGTGAATTCAAGTGGGAGCCCGAAAAGGTCAAGGACCTCTTCGGAGACGTCATCGAAGGATTGGCCCTCAAGGAAGGAAATCCTAAGCCGTGCTTTCTCGGCAGTCTGGTCATCTCGATCGACAAGAAGTCAGGCAGTGTCGACCTCGTCGATGGACAGCAGCGGATGACGATCCTGACCCTAATCCTCAAGTGCTTGGCTGACCGCTGCCCCGAAGGTTCTCACGAACGCGAACGGACGACCCAGCTGCTGGCCGGGAACGACGGGCGGGCGATTCATCATAAGAAAGCACCAGGCACGACCTGCGACGACTTTGCGGCCTACTATGAATGCGCCATCGCCCCAGAGCCGAACCTGCTGAAATTCGGTAAAAACACCAATAAAGCAACAGCCTCTCTCAACGCCAGCTGGTCTAAAGGCCTGAAGGCCTCCCTCATCTACAAAGCCCAGCGTGCACTCGAACAATCCGTCGAGAAGCTGCTCGACGGACCGACCAAACCGCAGGAGGCCCTGCGACAAGCACTGGATGACATCCAATTGGTGCTCATCAATACGGATGAGTCAAAAGAAGCCATGAGAGTGTTCGCGTCGATCAATGCGGGAGGCACGCCGCTTGAGGCGTGGGAGCTAATCAAGAGTTCTTTCTACAGCCACGCCAACACGACCAAGCTCAAAGCGGATACCTACGCCCTCTTCGAAGGATCTGACAACTCGCTCGCCAAGGCCTTCGACGGCTTGTCCAAGCCCGAAGCACGCGATTCAGGTAAGAACGACGTACTCAGAACCCACTGGGTCTCTCAGTTTGGACTGATTGCCAAGGACGAGCTTTTCGACGCCTACAACGATTACATTTCGGGAGATGTCGCCCGCAAACGGCTCACGGACATGATCGAAGCCATCGGCAAATCGTTGTCCTTCCACAAAGCTTTTGATTCGAAGACATTCCGCCATCGTTCGGTGAGGTTCGATGCCCCCTATTTCCACCCTCTCGAAGTCTTAAAAGCGAAGATCAGCCTCCCCATTCTTTGCGCCATCGTGGCGAAATACGAAGGTGCGAAGGAACTATCGGAGGCATTGCAACGGTGTTCGTTCGCCTTGGAGCAAATGCATGTCACTTGGAGAATCATGGGGTTTGCGCCCAATACCATCGACAAACATTTTGCCGACGCCGCGGTGAGCATCAGCAAGGGTCGCATGGGCTCAAGTCCTCGCGAGCTCCATGAAAACCTAGCCAAACACTTGGCTGGACATCGGATGATGCCGACACGTGGAGCCTTGGCCGCACGATTCAAAAGCTACCAGATCATCGGAGAACATAAGTTCTCGCAACTCATAGCACACAGGCTGAACAGTGCATTATCGTCCCCAGGAGACGCCGCCCGAGCGACCGATTACATGGATGTGCCTTTGTTCAACAAGGAGGGACTCTCCATCGAGAAGGGCATCAAAATAGACCCCGATGACTGCACCCCGGATTCCATCCCTCGCTACGGCTTCAAGGACGAGACCCAGCTGCGCGAGTTGATCGACTCACTGGGCAATCTCTATGCCATCAAGGCTGGTGGCTCCAAAATCGCGACCAGCCTCCCCTTGAATCAAGGCACAGCCATATCTGACCTCGAAGCAGGGGAATTAGACATCCGGAACCGACAGCTTTCAGACTTAGCTGCAAAGATCTGGCTACCTAGCTAGCAAACCAAGAGCTCCTGCAATCCTGATGCCGATTTGATAGGCGAGGTAGGGCGGCACCGCGTTACCTACTTGGTGATACTGCTGCGTCCGGTTGCCCATGAAGAAGTAATCGTCCGGGAAGGTCTGGATCCGGGCGGCCTCGCGGACAGAGAAGCTGCGGGCCTGGGCCGGATCGTAATGGATGTAATAGTGGCCGTCCTTGGAGATATGCGAGGTCACCGTACCGCTAGGCTTGTCGGCTAACTGTACCTTGAAGCGGTCGGCGAAGACCATCGGGCTGTCGTCATGGACGTTCTGATGCTTAGGCAGGAGTGCCTTGGGCACGTTGTCATGAAGGGTCGGGCTTTTGCCGGTCTTCTTGGCTTCGGCTGCCCACCAGGCATAGCGCTCCAAGTCCTCCTTCATGTGGGAGCGTGCCTGGTGGTTCAACAGAACCTCATCCAACTGGCTGGACAAGGGCGAGAGGAAGGCGAAGAGGCTGTTGGGAAGGCTTTCCCGCAAGCCCTTGGCGTGCGTCATTGGCTGTCCCTTTTGCTTGGAGCTATAGTCCTTCCGCTCTTCACCGGAATCCAAGCCTTTGAGCGAAGGCAGGTCCCCGATGGCCTCGGCGACGGTGACAGGCTTACGGGCAAGGAGAGGCTCAGGGGTCACCTTCAGGTCCTTGCGGACGCCGACGATGATCACGCGGTGCCTGGTCTGCGGGACGCCATGGCGCTCGGCCTTGATCAGGAAGTCGTCGGAACCCATGCCGGGCAAGGCGCCCTCCTCTGCCTCAAGCGAATGGAGCTCATAACCCTTGGAACCGGCGTCACGTAAGTCCTTCAGGATGGCAGGCAGAATAGGCTTACCGGCGACCTTGGCCGTATTGAGTCCCTTGACGTTCTCCATGACGAAGATCGCGGGTTCGAACTTCTCGATGATAGCAAGGTACTCCTTGTAGAGGAAGTGACGGTGGTCGGCCTTAAGTCCGTCGTGGTTCTGCATCCGAGAACGCCCCACCAAGGAATAAGCCTGGCAAGGCGGACCGCCGATCAGCACCCAGGTCTTCGTCTTGCCCAAGCGCTCCTTGATCAGGGAATGAATCAATAGGTTGTCCTTACCCAACTCAAGATGGCATGCCTCATCATGAGCCTCCGACCATTCTGGGAGTTTGGCTAGTTCCGCCAACGCAGCCTGCTTCGCATTGAGGTTATCGGAGGCGAGCAGGTCCAAATAGGCCGGAGGAACCTTACGGTGATGGCGCATCCAAGCGCGGTAGAAGGCCCTCAGCCTGAGCGTCTCTATCGCGTGGGGGTCCTTCTCGATCGAGATGATAGTCCGGAAAGCCTTGCCATCCTCCACGCGCGAGAACCCCTCCCCCAGCCCACCAGGGCCGGCAAAGAGGTCTACCACGGGGATAGGAGCAGAAGGCATATATACTTGGTAATGGATG
>JBIPOM010000204.1:0-3497 GCA_044379175.1 Flavobacterium sp.
AGTTCCGTTTTCGGGCATATTCAGATAGTTTGTGATATTGTCCATAAAAACTTGTGCTTCTTCTTCATTTCTGTTTTTATACAAAATGTGATAATAAGGCGAATCAAACCAAGTACTGAACCAATTTTCTGAATTTTTTGCTGTAGAATTTGACATTTATCTGTTTCGAAATTATGAATCAACAAATTTAATGTATTTTTGCAAATAATTACTAATTAAATTCTCTCTGAGGGAAAGAGGTCTATGGAAAATTTTAAAATGGTTGCCAAAACTTTTTTTGGTTTTGAAGAAATTCTAGAAAAAGAATTGTTTCAACTTGGAGCACAAAACGTAGTAAAAGGCACTAGAAGTGTTAGTTTTCAGGGGGATAAAGGTTTTATGTATAAAGCAAACTTGGCTTTACGTACGGCTTTAAAAATTCTAAAACCCATTCATACTTTTAAGGCGTATAATGAACAAACGTTGTATGATGGCATTCAAAAAGTAGATTGGTCTGAGTTTTTAAAAGTACAACAGTCATTTGTTGTGGAAACGACTTTGTATTCTGAGCAATTTACACATAGTCAGTTTGTGGCGCAAAAAGTTAAAGATGCGATTGTAGATCAATTTAAAACGAATACTGGAGAACGTCCAAGTATTGATAAAGATTTCCCAGATTTACGTATTCACATTCATATTGATAGAGATTTTTGTACGCTTTCTTTAGATACTTCCGGTGTTTCGTTACATCAGCGAGGGTATAAAACAGCTACTAATATTGCTCCAATTAATGAAGTTTTAGCGGCAGGAATGTTAATTTTATCAGGTTGGGATGGGAACGCCCATTTTTTAGATCCTATGTGTGGAAGTGGAACGATAGTTGCAGAAGCCGCGATGATTGCATGTAATATTCCAGCTAACATCAACAGAAAGGAATTCGCATTTGAAAGATGGCAAGATTGGGATTCGGAATTATTTGATAAGGTTTTAGAATCGTTATTGAAAAAAACAAGAGAATTTCATTATACGATTGTTGGATGCGATAAAGCGCCAAGTGCAGTTGAAAAAGCAAAAGACAATATAAAAAACGCCAATTTAGATGATTATGTAACTATCAAACAAGCCGATTTTTTTCAATCTGAAAAAGAAGTAGAAGGGCCGTTGCATATGGTTTTCAATCCACCTTATGGGGAACGTTTGAATATAGAAATGGAACGTTTTTATAGAGAAATTGGTGACACCATGAAGCAAAATTATCCAGGAACAAATGCTTGGTTTATTACTGCTAATTTAGAAGCCTTAAAATTTGTAGGATTACGTCCAAGTAGAAAAATAAAATTATTTAATGGAAAGTTGGAAGCACGTTTTGTAAAATACGAAATGTATGCAGGAAGCAAGCGAACAAAATTTCAGGTAAATTAATAATTAGTTTATAGTAAAAAAATAAAAGTATGTCAAAACAAACCAAATCTTTAGTTTTTAATATGTTAGGATTTTTAATCCTTTTCATTGCATTCCGTTTTATTGTAGCTACTTATACCGGTTTTACAAGTTGGCAAATTCCGTTAGCGGCGTTTGTAGTTGCCACTATTTTAGCTCCAAAATTTCAAGTAGTAAAAACCAGTGAAGGTGAAAAGTTGTTTATGAAATGGTCTTTTATTAAAGGCGTGAAAGAGATAAAATAGTTAAATTCCAATATATTAAATTTTAAATTCCAAATTTTTAATATTTGGAATTTGGAATTTGTTTTTTTTAATTATTTATTTTTCCTTTGCTTTTATAAAAAGGTATAAAATAGCTAATAGAATAGTTAAATCCTGCTCCAAACTTACTGTTTTCGTAAGTTTTATTGAAACCTGGTATATATAAATTTGCAAAACCTTTAGGTTCATTATTTGATATTAAATAATTTAATCGCAAGGAAAACCCAATGTATAAATTATTTAAAACTTCTGCTTTTAAACCACTTACCACTTCTAACCAACTTGCAGAAAGGCCATTGAATTCTTGATCTGATGTATTGGTGTTTATTCCGTAATAATTTCCAGGTTGATAAATAGTAAAACTGTTTAGTTTATGATTAAAACTTCCTATACCAGCACGCATACCAATAAAAACCATATTTTCCATGTCTAGCCAGTTTTCATAGGCATTATAATCAAACCCTACTTTGAAGTAACTTCCTTTTGTTGTGTAATTAATATTGTCGTCTGCTGTAGTTTTTTCTTCATTACCTAACTCTCCAGCGAAATAAAATTTCTTAGTTATTCTATAATCTCCTACTAATTCTAACCCTTTATAATTAACATCGTAAAATGATTTTATCAAACGGTTTGCATCAATTCCCAATCGTAATCCATAACGTTGAGGGATTTTTAACGTATCTTTTTCTTGCGCTACACCATTTTTTGAAAACAGCAGCATAAAAATAAGACTAAAAATATATTTTAATATGTGTTTCATTTTCGTTTTCAATATTTAGTTGTGAAACAATAACGTTTTGAATCCAATTATTTGAATCAGGTGTTACTGTAATTGGGTTAGTTGTATTTAGCGTGAACAACGTTTTGTAGCCACATGCTCGAGAAACAAAAACTGTTTTTCGTGAATAATTAAAAGTAATTTCGTCTAAATTATCGTCTGTTGTTGGTTCATTACTTCCATTTTGAATGAAATGTAAAATTGAAGTATCTTCAAACGTTTTTAATGGTACTTTTATTTTGCTTGTTGCCGTAAATCCAAAACCATTTGTAAATCCAGGAGCAATTACACCTAAATTTGTTACATTTTTAAGCGTTGTTGGATTGGCAACATCGTAAAATTCAATCACAACTTTTGGTGTTGTTGGCGTATTAGCATCGCAAATATCATCTTTTTCGCAACTCGAAAAGAAAAAACTGATTAGTACTATTAAAATTATTTTTCTCATAATATATATACTCCCTTTTGGGGTTAGCGGGCTTTATCTTTTTTCTAAAAGCACTACATTTTCTACATGATGCGTTTGCGGAAACATATCTACTGGTCGTACTCGAGTTACTTTATACATTTCATCTAACAAAGCCAAATCACGAGCTTGTGTTGCCGAATTACAACTTACATATACTATTTTTTTGGCTCCAATTTTTAACAATTGTGCGACTACGTCTTTATGCATTCCGTCTCGTGGCGGATCAGTAATTACTACATCTGGATGTCCATGCGTATTTATGAAATCATCATTAAATACATTTTTCATATCACCTACAAAAAATTCGCAATTTGTAATGTTATTTCTTGTGGCATTTTTTTTCGCATCAGCAATAGCTTCTGGAACAGCCTCTACGCCAATTACTTTTTTTGCTTTTTTCGATACAAATTGCGCAATTGTTCCTGTTCCAGTATATAAATCATATACTAATTCTTCGCCGGTTAATCCTGCAAAATCTCGTGTAATGGCATATAATTCATACGCTTGTTGCGAATTGGTTTGGTAAAACGATTTGGCATTAATACTAAAATGAAGCCCTTCCATTTCT
>JBIPOM010000059.1:0-12924 GCA_044379175.1 Flavobacterium sp.
TTTTAATGTACCTTCTACACTTCCTAAAAATGATTCTAAAGATAATTTAGCTGCTGCTTTTGTAATTCCAGCTGCTGCTGCCATTGCATCGATTAATTCTGATTTGTTCATAATTGATAGTTTTAAATTGATTATACATTATATTGAAATACAAATTTAAATGTATCGATTAACTACACAAGTATTTATAGTTATTTTCGTTTAAAATGTTAATAAATTAATGCAAATGTTAATAAAGTGGCTTGTTTCCGCCTCTTTTTGTTGCATAAACTTACATTACATAGGCATCCGCACTTATTAAAGTACCATTTAATAACTCACGAACTAGCATTTTCTTTTTACCAGGAAATTGTAAACTTTCAATTTTAATGAAGCCATTTGAAACGGCAATTTTCATTTCTTTTTTTCCAGAAATAACCTGACCAATAGTGCTCGTATGCTGTTCTTCAATAAATTTAGTTTCATATATTTTAACATTCCACTCATTTTCTCTATCTTTAATAAATGTCCAAGCGGAAGGATAAGGACACAATCCTCTAATTTGATTATAAATTTCTTTTCCAGGTTTTGTCCAATCAATTTTACAATTGTCTTTGTTTAATTTATAAGCTGTTTTTAAATCCGTATTTTCGGTTTGAATAGTTGTTTCTACTTTTCCGCTTTGTATTAATTGTAACGTCTCAATTACAGTATCGCATCCTAAATGCATCAATTTGTCGTGTAGCTGACCTACGTTTTCATTTTCATCAATACTAATTTTATGATTTAAAATCATGGCTCCAGTATCAATTTTATCGTCAATAAAAAAAGTAGTTACACCTGTTTCTGTTTCTCCATTAATAATTGCCCAGTTTATTGGTGCGGCGCCTCTATAATTAGGTAGTAAAGAAGCATGAAGATTAAATGTTCCGAATTTCGGCATTTTCCAAACGACTTCAGGTAACATTCTAAATGCTACAACTATTTGTAAATTTGCATTGTAGCTGGCTAATTCATGTAAAAAATCTTCGCTTTTTAGATTTGAGGGTTGTAAAACAGGAATGTTTTTTTCTAATGCAAAGGTTTTTACTGCGCTAATACTAACTTTTTGCCCTCGTCCTGCTGGTTTGTCAGGTGCTGTTACTACTGCTACAATTTCAAATTCACTATAAAATAGTGTATCGAGAATACCAACTGCAAAGTCGGGCGTTCCCATAAATATGATTCTTAATTTTTCCATTTTATGATTTGCTACTAAAATTTTGTAGTTACCTGATTTGGTATTGATTATTTGAATTTAAAAAAACAATATCATTTTCAAGTAAGTTTTGTAAGGCAAAGATAATTTCTTCTGATGAAAAATGAAGTACGTTTTCAATTTCATTTGAGGATAAAGGCGTTTTTTTAAGTACATTTCTAACACTTTCTAAAGTAGATACAGGTTTGGATTTTTCTTTAGAAATACAATACGAACAAATGTCACAGACTTGAGGATTCACTTCTCCAAAATATTTGGAAATTAAAACCGATTTACAATTGGTTGTATCTTTAATAAAATAAAGCATTTGCTTAAATTGTTCTATTTTAATTTGATTTTGTTGCTCCAACAATTTAACCACACGATTAATGGTGTAACTGTCTTCACGTGGTTCATTGTAAAGTATAGAAATGTCATTACTTTGGAGTTTCAATTCAATCATTTCTTGTGCATGAAGTTTATTTAAAACAGCAATCACTTCTTCTTCCGATTTACTCGATTTGGAAGCTATTAAAGCAGAATTAATTTGTGTCACTTGTTCAAAAACACCTGAATAATTTCGTAAAATGGTTTCAATTATTATAGCGTCTTTACTGTTTATACTACAATATCTAATTACCTCCCGACTTTCGATTTTAAACTGTAAACTAGCTTTATTACTTATAAAATTTTGAAGTGTAATAATTCCTTGTCTATCTAAAAATTGTAAACAAGCAAATGTTTTGGTTACCGATAAATTAAATTTCGTACAAAATTGATTTAAATTCAAGAAAAAAACGTCTTGAAATCCTTCACCATATGCAATTTGAAAATGATTATTTAAATTTTTATATACCAAATGCAAAAATTCTTTGTGTGGCAATTGTTCCGAAAAATATTGTAATCTACTTTCAAAATGAACTTCTGGAACAACCAATAAAGCATAAGACTTTTGACCATTTCTACCTGCTCTACCAGCTTCTTGATAGTAATTTTCAATAGTATCAGGAATTTGTAAATGGACTACTGTTTTTACATTAGATTTATCAATTCCCATTCCAAACGCATTGGTAGCGACTATTATTTTGGCTTTTTCTTCCAACCAAAGTTGCATGTTTTTGTCCTTTTCTTTAGCAGATAATCCACCGTGATAATAGGTTGATGTAAAACCAAAATTGGAAATTATCTTGCTAAATTCAATACACGATTTTCTGTTTTTAACATAAACTATTGATGGCTCGGGGTTTTTTTGAAAAATTTGTTTCAGTTTTCCAAGTTGATCTTCAGTTTTAATAATATGATATCCTAAATTAACACGTGAGAAGGAAATTTTAAAAATTACCGGATTTTTTAATTGTAAAAGCATACAAATATCCTTTTGAACTCTTAGTGTAGCTGAAGCAGTTAAGGCAATAAAAGGTACCGAAAAGTAGTCTTTTAATTTTGAAATTTTTAAATATGAAGGTCTAAAATCGTGTCCCCATTGACTAATACAATGTGCCTCATCTATGGCTACTAAATTTATATTCAAATTTTTTATACGTTCCAAAACCCAATCTTGCTGAAGGCGTTCAGGTGAAAGATATAGAAATTTATAATTTCCAAACGCACAATTATCTAGTAAATTATTAGTTTCTTCAAAAGAAATACCACCAGTTAAGGCAATGGCTTTAATATTTTTGTTTTTTAAATTTTCAACCTGATCTTTCATTAAAGCAACAAGTGGCGAAATAACCAAACAAATTCCAGGTTTAAGCAAAGCAGGTATTTGAAAACAAATTGATTTTCCACCGCCAGTTGGCAACAAAGCAAAAGTATCTTCACCACGTAAAACAGTCTGAATAATTTCCTCTTGTGTGGGTCTAAAAGCACTATGTTTCCAATAGGCTTTTAATACATCTAAAGGTTGATTCATTAGATTGAATTAGGATTTTAAATGATTGATTATAAATTGAAATCGCTCTTCTACTGAAGTTTTTGGAACTTCCTGTAAATCGTATCCATATTTTGTATAAGTATCCACCAAATACTCATGAATTTTAGTAGCTTCCTCGAAGCTTTCATATCGTTCAGCATCACTGGTGTATATTTCTTCCCATGGGGGTAACAAAAAGATTTTGTCGTATTTATAGGTTTCGCAAGCGGCTATAAATGCTTCAGGATACGTGTCTCCAATAAAATCCATATACGCCACTACATCAGGAATTCCACGATCTATAAAAACAGGTTTTTCTTCGTTAACGGCTTTTTGAAATTGTTTGATTCTTCCTTCTAAAAGACGTTCACTAAACAACATTGGGTTTTCTAAAAACAAATAATCAACACCTTCTTCTCTGGCATGTAAAATTACTTCTCTGGAAATTTCAGGATAACAAATGTATCCTTCGGCTTCTAAGTGATTAATTAAGGTTGTTTTTCCAGAACTTGGACCACCAATTAGTAGTATAATTTTCTTATTCATTATATGGCTTTAAAAATCAAATGTACTATCATTTTTTATATTTTGAAAATCTTAATTATTTAAATTTTCAAATCAAACATTATAAATGTATATTTGTGTTTTTATTATTTTAATTTTCATGGATAAAAAAACAGAAGATTTTTACGTCAGACTTAAATCAGAATTAGAAGAATCAACCACATGGCCTGCTCTGTATTTGTATAAATTTATTGTTCCAACTAATGCTACTAATGTAAGTTTAGTGGAAAACACCTTTAACAATATGGGTGCCGTTATAAAAACAAATGCTTCAAAAACGGGGAAATATACAAGTATTTCAATTCATGTTACCATGCAAAATGCAGATAAAGTAATTGAAAAATACCAAGAATTAGCAACAATTGAAGGAATTATTTCATTATAAATATGTCATACAACAACGAAGAATCAATTAATTATTTAGAATATAATTCGCAACGGGAACATTTAATTATTCCTGAATACGGAAGATATGTACAAAAATTAATCGACCAAATTACAGCTATTGAAGATAGAGAAAAACGAAACAAAGGCGCACGTTATGTAATTTCAGTATTGGGAAATTTGAATCCACATTTACGTGATGTGCCTGATTTTCAGCACAAACTTTGGGATCAATTGTTTATTATGTCTGATTTTAAATTAGATATCGATTCGCCATATCCAATTCCAACAAGAGAAGTAGTGCAATTGAAGCCAGACCGCTTGGCGTATCCTCAAAACTTTCCAAAGTATCGATTTTATGGTAATAACATCAAATACATGATTGATGTAGCTCGTAAATGGGAGGAAGGTGAATTAAAAAATGCCTTAATTATTGTGATTGCCAATCACATGAAAAAATGCTTTTTAAGTTGGAATAAAGATACGGTTACTGATGAAGTTATTTTTAATCATTTATCAGAATTATCAAATGGTGAATTAAATTTAACCGCGATTAAAGAAGAACTTTCTACTTCGCAAAATTTATTAAAAGTAAATAAAAAACAGTCGAATAAAACACCTTTTTTTACCAAGTCCGAACCAAATACAAATTCGAACAGAAATAGTAATAGACCAACAAATAATCAAAACAAGCCACAATCGAACAGAAATACAAATGCGAATACAAAACCGCATACACCTGATAATTCTAAAGCCAATTTAAATAATCCGAATTACAAAGGTGGTAAAAATTTTAAACAAAAAAACAATACAAATAATCCAATATAAATGGGAACATTCAAAATTGAAGGCGGGAAGCCCCTAAAAGGAGATGTGCAACCACAAGGTGCAAAAAATGAAGCATTACAGGTATTATGTCCTGTTTTATTAACCTCAGAAAAAGTTAGAGTTACTAACATCCCTGATATTATAGATGTAAATAAACTTATTACATTATTAGGAAATTTAGGTGTAAAAATACAAAAAAACGGACCTGGCGATTATACGTTTCAAGCTGATGAAGTGAATGTGGGTTATTTAGAAACAGAAGCTTTCAAAAAAGAAGGTGGAAGTTTACGTGGATCAATTATGATTGTAGGACCATTATTAGCTAGATTTGGTAAAGGATTTATACCAAAACCCGGTGGAGACAAAATTGGAAGACGTCGTTTAGATACCCATTTTGAAGGATTTATTAATTTAGGTGCAAAATTTAGATACAACAGAGAAGACCATTTTTATGGTGTAGAAAACGAAGGCCGATTAAAAGGTGCTTATATGTTATTAGACGAAGCGTCAGTTACGGGAACGGCTAATATTGTTATGGCAGCGGTTTTAGCTGAAGGAATTACAACAATTTACAACGCTGCTTGCGAGCCGTATTTGCAACAGTTATGTAAAATGTTAAATTCAATGGGTGCGAAAATCAAAGGTATAGGTTCTAACTTATTAACAATTGAAGGTGTGGAAGCTTTAGGTGGTTGTGAACATAGGATTTTACCAGATATGATTGAAATTGGTTCTTGGATTGGTTTAGCAGCTATGACAAAAAGCGAAATTACAATTAAAAACGTGAGCTGGGAAAACTTAGGACAAATTCCAAATGTATTTAGAAAACTTGGAATTACCTTAGAACAAAAAGGAGACGATATATATATTCCTGCTCATAAAGAGGGATATGAAATAAAAACCGATATTGACGGATCTATTTTAACAGTTTCTGATGCCCCATGGCCAGGATTTACACCTGATTTATTAAGTATTATTTTAGTAGTTGCCACACAAGCAAAAGGAGATGTTCTAATACATCAAAAAATGTTTGAAAGCCGCTTGTTTTTTGTAGATAAATTAATTGATATGGGTGCGAAAATTATGTTATGCGATCCACACAGAGCTGTAGTAATGGGGCATAATTTTGAATCGCAATTAAAAGCTACAGTTATGTCTTCACCAGATATTAGAGCGGGTATTTCATTATTAATTGCAGCACTTTCTGCAAAAGGAACAAGTACTATTCAAAATATTGAACAAATTGATAGAGGTTACGAACGAATTGACGAACGATTAAGAGCGCTTGGCGCAAATATAGTAAGAGTATAATTATAAAGAAGTTGACTGAAAAACAAATAGTCTGTCATTATGATTTTTTTTCTGAATTTTAAAAAATAATAAGTATAATTTGTTTTTGTAAGTTTATGTAAGCTTGAAAATAAAATAAGTGATCATGTTTGGGATTACAAAATTAGTATAATGATGCTGAACTTGTTTCAGCATCATTAATAATATAACCTAAAATCTAATATTTTACACAGTGTGTAGTGCTTTTCAAAAAGTGTTTCAACCACTTCTTCTATATTTTCGTTTTCTTGAAACAACTTAAAAAACTCTAAATCTAAGTTATAACTTTTTATATTTTTGAATTTTGTACCATATCCAGAAATGGCTTTTGCACCTGTAACATCTAAGAAAAATTGGGCTTCATCGTTAGTTAATTCCAAGGTTTTGATATTAGCAAAATGTATAATTTTTCCTTTCATTTTTCCTTCAAAAAGTTCTGCAATTTCATCTAAACTGTAATAGTAATCGGATATGCAAATGGCATTGTCTTCTCCTTCCATAATCAAATAAATAATTTCATAATTTTTAAAATTATGATCATCAAAGAGTAGGGCCGACAAACTTTCTTCTAAGCCTTCAATGGTATCGCACGTTTTAAAAATAGTAGAAATACCGTGTTGAAACGCTAAGTTTTCCAAATGCTTTTCCACTTCCGTAGTGGTTAACTCTTCTACATCCGAAACAGCTTCTAAACAGAAAATAAATTGATCTAATTCCAAAATTAATGCTTCAATGGTCGTTTTTTAATCATTCCACCACGTGTGTCTTTTACGCTATTCATCACTACAAATGCTGAAGATGAAATTTTATCTATTTCAGTCATTAATTTATTTAACTCCAATCTTGTAATTACAGTATAAACAATATCCGTTTCTTTAGTTTCACCACGATTTCCATACCCTTTTTTTCCGCTATAAACAGTAACGCCTCGTCTCATTGTATTAATAATCATTTCCCTAATTTCTTCGTTGTGCGATGAAACTATGGTCACGCCAATGTATTCTTCAATACCTTCAACAATAAAATCTAGTGTTTTGGAAGCTGCTAAATACGTAATCATCGAATACAAAGCTACATCAATACCTAAAAAATATGCTGCAGCTCCAAAAATTAATATATTAATTATAATAATAACATCACCGATTGTTGTTCCAAATTTCCGACTCAAATAAATAGCTAAAACTTCGGTTCCATCAATAACAGCGCCACCTCTAATAGTAAAACCAATACCTGCTCCAAGAAAAAAACCTCCAAAAACAGCTACTAATAAATTATCATCTGTGATATTTGGAAATGTTAATGTGGCTAGAGCAAGCGAAAGTCCGCCTATAGCGAAGGATGTTTTGATAGCAAATTGTTTTCCAATTAAATTATAACCTAAAAAAACAAATGGCAAATTCACACAAATAATTAATACATATAATGGTATTTTAGATAGCGAGGCAATTAGTAAAGAAATACCTGTAGCGCCGCCATCAATAAAATGATTCGTTAATAAAAATGCTTTAAAACCAAAGGAAGCGGATAAAATTCCTAATAAAATAAAGAAAACATCTTTAATATTATGCTTGACTGTAATTTTAAATTTTTTGTAGTTTTTCGCGAAAATATAATCGGATATTTTACTTTTATCCACTTTATCGTCTCGGAATGTTGTTTTAAGAATGATATTTTTTAAAAATGAATTCATTATATATTTTTTTAATGGATTTTGTGATTTTATCTTATTTTATTTTTCCTAATAAAAGTATTTTTAAAAAGTGTCTCATTTTTTAATTTTTAAGCCTTTTAATTATAATAACATCATTATATTTTTCTACTTTTTTTAGCACTTTTTTACTATAGCTATTTGAATCAAAATGCAACAAATATTTATTGATAGTATTTTTACTATCTGGTGTTAAATGCATCGTATTAAATAAGATATAGCCATTTTTATTAAGTATTTGTTTACTATTACTAATAAAGCTTTCTTGAAATAAAAAATCAGGCATTTCGGTATCTTTAAAAATATCAATAATTATCAAATCGTATTGATTTTTATCTGTTTTCACAAATTGTTCTGCGTCTTGAATTAAACACTTAAAGTTACTAATTTTATCTAAATTAAAATACAAATTGGCAATATGTATAATTTCAGCATCTAATTCTATGCCAATAATTTTTTTAGAAAATGAAAAATCAGTAATTAATGATTGAACTACGCTACCACCTGCGACACCAAGAATTAAGATTGAATCCATTTTTCTTATTTCTTCTTTTCCAATATCTAAAAGTCCTTTTTTTAATATCGATTGCAAACTTCCGAAGGAATAATTCGTGTTTTTGGTGTTTAGCAGCATTTTTCCGTTATATAATGTCACTTCAATTGACTTGCTAATTGTTGAAGTTTCCTTATAAATTGTGATAGGATAGAAGTAGCTAAGTATTTTTTTAAACATCATCATATAAATTAGGTAAATATACTTTATTTTTGCTTTTTGTCAAAATGTAAAAGAATGAAACATTCACTATATAAACTACTTTTTTTTAAAATAATGGGCTGGAAAGTCAAAGGTGAATTTGATACATCAATTAAAAAATGTGTTCTAATTGTAGTGCCTCACACCAGTTGGTTTGATTTTTTTATTGGTGTGTTTTTTAGAGGAACATATCCTATTGAAATTAATTTTTTAGCCAAACAAGAATTATTTCGTTTTCCGTTGGGTAGCTATTTAAAATGGATGGGCGGCATTCCTTTAAATAGAAATAAAACCGAAAATAAGGTAGAATCCATTGCTAAGATATTTGAATCAAAAGAAGTAATGCGCTTGTCTTTATCGCCAGAAGGCACAAGAAAAAAAGTAATACAATGGAAATCAGGATATTATTATATTGCGCAAAAAGCAAATGTGCCTATAATTCCAATTGGTTTTGATTATGAAAACAAACAAGTAATTATTTTTGATACCTTTACCATAACAAACGATTTTGAGAAAGATACTGCCTTCTTGGAGTCTTTATTTTCAACTATTAAAGGTAAAGTCCCTGATTTTAGTTATACTCATTAAGGTAAATAGTTTTTAAACGTACCGTCGGCATAAAACACCACAATTCGTTCTATTTTAGAATCTGAATGTATTGATTTATTTTCGGATATAATATTTGGTTTAGTTGTGGTTAATTCAACATTTGCCTTTGATATTGTATTATCTTGAGAAAACAGGTTATTTTCTTGAATTACTTTTTCTTTGGATGTTATAGCTATTTTTTCTAATGAACTATTTTCTTCTTTTGGAAAACTACCTTTTCCATTAAGTAACCACAGTAATTCTACTTCAGGAAAACTTTCTAATACTTTTAAAATAAAATCTAAACTCGGTTTGTTCCTTCCAGAAAGTAGGTGAGAGATGCTCGACCGTTGTACATTAATTTTATCTGCAAAAAGAGATGCCGTTAAACCATAATAATCAAAAATGATTTCTAATCGTTTTACGAAGTGGTCTGTATTTATCATATTAAATTAAATATTAAATATTGTTTACAAATGTAATAATTAATTACTAAAGTACATTAATATAATATCTTTTTGAGTAATAACGATGCTTTATTATACGAATTATTTGTTTATATAAATATATTTAAGTTACTGAAAATCTATGTATTAATAATATAAAAATACATGTGTTTACACTTGTAAAATTTAACTTTTTAAATGGTAGTATATCTGTATAATTTGAATCGTTTTTATTGTTTACAAATGTAAAATGAAATATATTTACATTTGTAATATGAAAGATAATTTACAATTAGCAACCAAATATCTGTACGAATCGATTCAGGGAAGATACGTTACAGCTACTCATTTAAATTCTTTTTTAGAATCATTACCTTCTACATTTAAGATTTCTAGTGTTGGGTTTTCTGTAAATAAGCAACCTATAAAAGCTATTGAATTTGGTGCAGGAAAGGTTAAGATTTTAGTTTGGTCGCAAATGCACGGTAATGAAAGTACTACAACAAAAGGTCTGATTGATTATTTAAACTATTTATATCAAAATGAAAATGAATTTGAGAGTCTTTCAAAATCGTTTTCTTTTTTCATACTTCCAATATTAAATCCAGATGGCGCTAAAGCCTACACTAGAGAAAACGCCAATGGCATAGATTTAAATAGAGATGCTTTTGATTGCACACAACCAGAAAGTAAGATATTGCGGACAGTTTTAGAAACTTTTAATCCCGATTATTGTTTTAACTTACACGACCAACGTACTATTTTTGGACTTGTAGAGAGTCAGCAACCTGCAACTATGTCGTTTTTAACGGCATCTTATAATGAAGAGCGTACATTTAATTCAGTTCGAGAAAAAGCGGCTGCAGTGATTGTAGGAATTAATAAGGAGTTACAAAAATTTATTCCGAATCAAGTGGGTAGATTTGATGATTCCTTTAATATAAATTGTACAGGAGATTTGTTTACAAATAAAGGATATCCTACTATTTTATTTGAAGCAGGTCATTATGAAAATGATTATAATAGAGAAGAAGTTAGAAAATTTGTATTTATAGCACTAAAGGCTGCAATTTTAATTGTTAACGAAAACGATATAGTTAGCAATGATTTAAGTGATTATTTGAATATTTATCAAAATAATAAATGTTTTTGTGATTTTATTTATAAAAATGTAAAGATAAATGATAATAATGTAGAAAAAAATATTAAATTTGCGGTTCAATATAAGGAAGTTTTAAAGGATGATAAAATTGAATTTATTGCAGAAATAATTCAAATTGAAAATTTAGACCATTTGTTTGCACATAGAACTATAGATTTCAAGAATAAATGGTACGAATTTGAAAACAGAAATTTTCCTAAAATTGGCGACATTGTAAAAATTTAGTATAATAAAACGTAAATAAATTGATTATGAGTAAGTTTAGATTAGATGAAGTAGATCACCAAATTTTAGATATGTTAATTGACAATACTAGAATACCTTTTACAGATATTGCAAAAAAATTATTGATATCTGCTGGTACGGTTCATGTTAGAGTGAAAAAAATGGAAGATGCGGGTATTATTCAAGGCTCTTCATTAACGTTAGATTATGAAAAATTAGGCTATTCATTTATTGCTTATGTAGGTATCTTTTTAAATAGTACTTCGCAAACAAAATTTGTTTTAGAGCGCATTAACGAAATTCCATTTGTTACTGTAGCATCTGTTACTACTGGAAAATTTAATATTTTCTGTAAAATTAGAGCTAAAGATACAGCAAATGCAAAAGACATTATTTTTCAAATAGATGATATAGAAGGTGTTTATAGAACGGAGACCATGATTTCACTAGAAGAAAGTATTAACGACAAAAAGCGATTGATGCACACGATTTTTAAAGAATTGTAGTAATTTATTTAAAATTTATATTCCCGTTTCAGTATTAATGAAACGGGATTTTTTTTATAATTATTTTAAGTTATTAACCACTAAAAGTAGTCAGTTTTTTAAATTAATATATTTCCAATTTTTAAATTAGATTTATTGTTTTAATTCATAACGATAATTATCAGTATTATTAAAGGTTAGTAATTTTTTGTACTTTTTTATCAATCGATATTTTGCAATAAAATAAATATTTTACCACTAATTTAGTCCAAAAATTATACTTAATTCACTTAATTTAATTTACCATTTTAATAAAAAAGAAACATTAGAAATATTTCGTTTGTTTTTTTAGTGAAATTTTATTTGATATTTTTTAAATATTTGTTTAATTTTAAAAATAATTAAAACGAAACTAATGAAAAAAAGACACCAGCAAAAATTAGTAATTGTTTCTATGGTTTTACTAATTTGTTTGAATATGCCAATTATTTTACTATTCGATTCATCTGAAAATATATTTGGATTTCCAAGTAGTTGTATTTTTATTTTTTCTACTTGGTTTATTTCAATTTTAATGTCTTTAGCAATACTAATTCGATATAATGAGTAGTGTTTTTTTGCTTTTAGTGCTATGTGTTTATTTGGCTATTTTATTTTTTATTGCCCATTGGGCTGAGAGAAATAAGGACAATAAATGGACCAATAATCCATATGTGTATTCTTTGTCGTTAGCAGTATATTGTACAGCTTGGACTTATTATGGTAGTGTTGGTGTCGCCGCGGATAATGGGCTAAATTTTTTGCCTATTTATTTAGGTCCAATAATTATTGCACCTTCTTGGATTTTAATTTTAAAAAAAATAATAAGAATTTCGCGAGTAAATAAAATTGCAAGTATTGCCGATTTTATTTCATTACGGTATGGAAATAGTCGGTTTCTTGGGGCTATTGTTACCATTATATGCCTGACTGGTATTATACCATACATTGCACTTCAGTTAAAAGCTATTACAGAAACCTTTCATGTTGTATCTGAAACACCTGTAAATTCCTTTATTTTTGATGATATTACGACATATGTGGCAGTAGCATTAGCTCTATTTGCTTCTTATTATGGTACGCGTTATGCAGATGCTTCAGTAAAAAGGAGAGGTATTGTAACAGCTGTTGCAATGGAAAGTGTACTGAAACTAGTTTTTTTTGTAATTATTGGAGTGTATGTTACGTTTTTTATTTTTGATGGTTTTGATGATATCTATCAAAAAGCAAGCGTGTTACAAGATTTTAATAAAAAAAACACTATTGGTGGCTTACCACAAG
>JBIPOM010000205.1:0-3487 GCA_044379175.1 Flavobacterium sp.
ATGAAAATTGATGAATTCGCGCCTCGCCTATCTTTCTTTTGGGCAATCGGAATGAATCATTTTATGGAAATTGCTAAAATGCGTGCGGGAAGAATGCTTTGGGCAAAATTACTAAAACAATTTAACCCAAAAGACGAAAAATCATTAGCATTACGTACCCATTGTCAAACTTCAGGTTGGAGTTTAACCGAACAAGATCCTTTTAACAATGTGGCACGAACCACAATTGAAGCGGCAGCGGCTGCATTTGGTGGCACACAATCGTTACACACCAATGCCTTAGATGAAGCCATTGCGTTACCCACAGATTTTTCAGCAAGAATCGCACGAAACACGCAAATTTTTTTACAAGAAGAAACAAAAATTTGTAAAACAGTAGATCCTTGGGCAGGAAGCTATTATGTAGAAAGTTTAACGGCAGAAATTACAGAAAAAGCATGGGCTTTAATTGAAGAAGTAGAAGCTTTAGGCGGCATGACAAAAGCCATTGAAGCAGGAATACCAAAATTGCGAATTGAAGAAGCCGCCGCACGAAAACAAGCTCGAATTGATAGTACACAAGATATTATTGTGGGCGTAAACAAATACCGTTTAGAAAAAGAAGATCCGTTGCATATTTTAGATGTAGATAACGATATGGTTCGCAAACAACAAGTGTCTAGATTAGCAGAAATAAAAGCAAAAAGAGATACTGCTAAAGCGGCAAAAAGCATACAAGATTTAACAAATTGCGCCAAAACAGGAAATGGTAATTTATTAGCCATTGCAGTTGAGGCAGCAAGAAATAGAGTAACTTTAGGAGAAATTAGTGATGCTTTAGAAGTGGTCTTTGGACGACATAAAGCGCAAATTAAATCGATAAGTGGTGTGTATAGTAAAGCAATAAAAAATGATGAAAGTTTTGAAAAAGCAAAACAATTAGCCAACGAATTCGCTAAAAAAGAAGGTCGTAGACCAAGAATTATGATTGCTAAAATGGGGCAAGACGGTCACGACAGAGGTGCAAAAGTTGTCGCAACAGGTTATGCCGATGTAGGTTTTGATGTAGACATTGGTCCTTTGTTTCAAACACCTGCCGAAGCAGCGAAACAAGCTGTGGAAAATGATGTACATATTTTAGGTGTATCTTCATTAGCTGCAGGACATAAAACTTTAGTGCCTCAAGTAATTGAAGAATTAAAAAAATATGGCAGAGAAGACATTATGGTAATTGTTGGAGGAGTAATTCCAGCGCAAGATTATCAATTTTTATTCGATGCTGGAGCTGTTGCCGTTTTTGGTCCTGGAACAAAAATTAGCGAAGCAGCAATTAGTATTTTAGAGGTTCTTATTGAGGATTAAACCTTTAAACCTGACAGGTTTTTGAAACCTGTCAGGTTTAATTTTTTATTTATTAGCATCTCTTACCAATCTTTTCAAAATTGCCCATTGTTTAAGTGCATCTCTGGCCTCTACTGCTGGATAACCTAACATTGTTTTTCCTGCAGGAATATCGCCAGTAACGCCGGAACCTGCACCAACTATGGCACCATCACCTATTATAGTATGGTCTTTTATAGAAGCACTACCGCCAATAATTACGCCATTTCCTAAAGTTACCGAACCAGCTAAACCAGAATTTCCTGCCATAATACAAAATTTACCCAATTTACTATTGTGACCTATTTGTACTAAATTATCAATTTTACAACCATCTCCAACAATTGTAGAACTAAATTTTCCTCTATCTACGCATGAATTGGCACCAATTTCTACACCATTACCAATAATTACGTTTCCAATTTGCGGAATTTTCACCAATCCTCTTTCTGGATCTGGACGGAAACCAAAGCCATCCGCACCAATAGTTGCATTTGGATGAATAATACAATGACTACCAATATGGCAGCGCTCACGAATTACAGCTCCAGACCAAATGGTAGTTTGATTTCCAATGGTACACTCATCTAAAATTGTTACATTTGGATAAATAAGTACGTTGTCTCCAATAATTACATTTGGACCAATATAGGCTCCTGCCCCAATATTTGTACCCGAACCAATTTTTGCAGAAGCATCAACAACTGCTGTTGGATGAATATTTACTGTAAAAACAGGGTATGGTGGAGCGAACATTTCCAATACTTGTGACATCGCCAAATCGGCGTTTGACACTTTTATAAAGGCACGATTTTCACCTGGTTCAATAGATATATCTTGGTTTACAACTGCTATACAAGCTTTCGAATCTGACCAAAATTTTTCGTATTTTTTATTTCCTATAAAAGATATTTCTGTTTCTTTTGCTTCTTCTAATTGTTCTGGAGCAGTAATGATTGTTGTTGTATTACCAACAATTTCTCCTTTAATAACTTGATTTATTTCTTGAATAGTGTACGTTTTCATCTGATGTAGTAGTTAATTAATTTATCATCAATATTTTGTACCAATTTACATTAAAACTTATTAATATGAAAATTTTTTAATTTTTACAGAAAAAATAATGTAGAATAATTTCGAATTTAAAACGACAAAAAATTATTTTCCTCTTGGATGAAAGGTGTTCATTACATCTGCTAAAAATTTTCTATCTAAGTGCATATAGACTTCTGTAGTCGTAATAGATTCGTGACCCAACATCAACTGAATCGAACGTAAATCGGCACCATTTTCTAATAAATGTGTCGCAAAAGAATGACGAAAAGTATGTGGTGAAATTGTTTTTTTTAAATCGATTTTCAGTGCTAAATCCTTAATAATTGTAAAAACCATAGCTCGAGTAAGTTGCTTTCCCCTACGATTGAGAAACAAGGTATCTTCGTGCCCTTTTTGAATAGGTAAATGGGTACGAATGAAGTTTTTATAGTTCAAAATTATTTTTTGCGTGGGCAAACCAATAGGAACAAATCGTTGTTTGTTTCCTTTTCCTGTAATTTTCAGAAAACCTTCTTCAAAAAACAAATCCGATATTTTTAAGGTAATTAATTCCGAAACACGTAAACCACAACTATATAAAGTTTCTAACATCACTTTGTTGCGTTCTCCTTCTGCTGAAGTTAAATTTATGGCTTGAATTAATAAATCTATTTCTTCTGTAGAAAGTGTATCGGGTAATTTTCTTCCTGTTTTTGGGACTTCAATTAATTCAAGTGGAGTATCTTTTCGATAATCCTCAAAAATTAAATAATTAAAAAAACTTTTTAATCCTGAAATTATTCTGGATTGACTTCGTGCATTAACTTGAGTAGAAATGGTATAAATAAATTGTTGTACCTGTTCTTCAGTAATTTTTATTGGAGAAACTTCTAAGTTGTTTTCTGTCAAAAAACCTACTAATTTTTCAATATCAAACGAATAATTTTGAATGGTATTTGGAGACAATCCACGTTCCAAACGTAAATAATTTTGATATTCTTTTAGGTACGAATTCCAGTTTGACATCTCGTATTGAATTTAGGCTAAGATATAGCTTTCTATTTTCTGATGCAATACTAATAAAATAAAGGCA
>JBIPOM010000277.1:0-3481 GCA_044379175.1 Flavobacterium sp.
CTCTAACTGGTGTAGATGAAGTCGCACCATCAAAGTAGCTGTTCCAGTTTCCATTAATAATTGGCCCAACGTTACCTGTCATCGTTCCAGTTGTTGTGCCAAATGTGTAACTTTGATTATCAAGAAAATCTGCAGCCGTTGAGGTTGCACCAACAATACTGGGCGTAGCCGCTCCCAACAAATCCGTCGTGATCACATCATTGATGTTCACGTTGCCGTTCGCCGCAGGCGCGTCGTTCAGACCGTTCACGCTGACGAGGATGTCACGCGAGGCGGAGCCGTCGCCGCTGGTCACGGTCAGCTTGTCTGTGACTTGCTGGCCGAAGGCCAGGGCCTGGGTGGCGGGTTTGCTGTTGTCCAGGGCGTAAGTCCACGCGCCGGAGACTGTGTTCAGCGTGAAGTTGCCGTAGGTGCCTTGCAAGCTGCCTGGGGTTTGCAGCACAGCCTGGCCCGCGTCGGGGTCGGTCACGGTGATGGTGCCACCTGCGTTGAACTGGGTGTCTTCGGTCACGCTGCCTGTGAAGCTGCCGTCCAGCGTAGCCTGGTCGCTCGCGCCGCGCACGGTCACGTTCAGGGTCTGGCTGGCCGTGCCGTCCTTGCTGGTGACGATCAAGCTGTCGACCTTGGTATCACCCGCGTTCAGCGCGTTGGTGGCGGGCTTGGCGTTGTCCAGCGTGTAAGTCCAGGCACCGGTGTTGGTGTTGAACGTGAAGTTGCCATACACGCCCACCAGTGATGAGGGTGCCATGAAAGAGGCTTCGCCGGTGTCCACGTCGGTCACGGTCAAGGTGCCGCTGGCTTGGGTGGTGGGCGCGTCTTCGGTCAAGTCGCCGGTGTTGGGGCCGGTGATGCTGGCCTTGTCGTTGGCACCCGTGATGTTGACCACGATGTCTTTGGTGGCGGTGCCGTCGAAGCTGGTCACGCTGAGTTTGTCGCTCGCTTGCTGGCCTGCGCTCAGGGCCTGGGTGACAGCCTTGGAATTGTCCAGGGTGTAGGTCCAGGCGCCGGTGCTGGCGTTCAGCGCAAAAGTGCCGTACACGCCCACCAGGCTGGTGGCCGTAGGCGTTTGCAGCAAGGACTGGCCTGCGTCAGGGTCGGTCACGGTGACGGTGCCGGTGGCGGTGTTGGGCATCAGGTCTTCGATCACGTCGCCGGTCATCAAACCGCCCAAGGTGGCGTTGTCTGGCACTGGTGTGACGGTGATGGCCACGGTGTCGGTGTCGCTCGCGCCTTGGCTGTCGGTCGACACGATGGTGAGTGTGTCTGGGCCGTTGTAGTTGGGCTTGCCGGTGTACTTGACGCTGGCCAGTGCAGCGTTGATTTGCGCTTGGGAGCCTTCCAGCGTGATCATGCCGCTGTCGTTCAGGCCCGCGATGATGCGGGCACCACCCGAGGTGCTCACGGTCAGGGTGCCTTGCTCAACGCTGATGCGGGTGGTGGCCAAGTTGCCGTCGGTGTCAGTCACGCTCAGGCCACTGACGGTGATGGCGATGTCTTCTGACACGCTAACGCTGGCGGGAGTGGCGTTGACGGGGGCGACGTTGGACGAACCCACCACCACGTTGAAGGTGTCGTTGGCGCTCAAACTGCCATCGCTGGCGGTGACTTTGATGCTGAGCGTGCTGCCTGCTGTGCCTGCGCTCAGGGTGCCGGTGATGGACCCGGTGCTGGCATTGATGCTCAGGCCTTTGGTGGACAAGGCGCTGCCGTCTTCGAAGGTGGCGCTGTAGCTGAGCGTGGCGTTGTCCACGTCGGTGAAGCTGCCTGCGGGCACGGTCCAGTTGAAGGCAAGGCCTTCAGTGCCTGTGGTGTCTACAAGGGCAATCGCCAGTTTGGGCGCATCGTTGGTGCCGGTGATGGTGACCACGATGTCTTTGGTAGCAGTGCCATCTTTACTGGTGACGGTGAGTTTGTCTTGCACTTGCTGGTTCGCTGCCAGTGCTTGCACGCTGGCTTTGGTGTTGTCCAGGGTGTATACCCAGAAGCCAGTGGTCGTGTTGAGTGCAAAGTTGCCGTACGTGCCCACCAGGCTGGTGGGGGTTTTAAGGACGTTGTCGGTGCTGTTGAGGGCCCCGGTGACGGTGATCGTGCCTTGTGGGGGCAAGATGGTGCCGTCGGTCTCGTCTTCGTTGACGCCACCGGTCAGGTCGCCGCCGATGGCAGAGATGTCGTCTCGGCCGCGGATCGTCACGTTCAACACTTGACTGGCGGTGCCGTCCAGGCTCTTGACGGTGATCGTGTCTTGCACGGTGTCGCCGGTTTTGAGGGCGTTGGTGGCTGGCTTGCTGTTGTCCAGCGTGTAAGTCCAAGCACCGGTGGCGGTGTTGAGTGTGAAGTTGCCGTAGGTGCCTGCCAAGGTGGTGGGCGTGGCAAAGGCGGCTTCGCCGGTGTCCACGTCGGTCACCGTCAGCGTGCCGCTGGCCACGGTGGTGGCGCTGTCTTCGGTCAAGTCGCCCACAGCTTGACCGGTGATCACGGCCGCGTCGTTGGCGCCTGTGATGGAAACGCTCACCACTTGTGGGGTGCCGTCAGCCGTTGTCACCGTGAAGGTGTCGGTCACTTGTTGGCCTGCGGTCAACGCTTGGACAGACGCTTTGGTGTTGTCCAAGGTATACGTCCATACGCCAGCGGCTGTCATCACGTAGCTGCCGTAGCCGCCTGTGGTGGCGGTGGCGTTGGTCACTGCGGTGAAGCTGTTGGCGGGGCCGTCCACGTCGGTGGAGGTGAGTGTGCCTGTGGCGGTGGGCGTGCCAACTGTGGCGTTGGCCACGCCGCCTGCTTCGAGCACTGCACCAGTGGTGGTGCCGCTGATGATGGCCGCGTCATTGGTGCCGTTGATGGTCACCGTGAGTGTGGCTGTGCTGGTGAGCCCACTTGGGTCTTTGACGGTGTAGGTGAACACGTCGTTGACGGAGCCGCCCACATTTAGGGCTTGCACGGTGGCGTTGCCTTGGTTGACGGTGTAGGCGTAGCTGCCGTCTGCGCCGATGACCAAGGTGCCGAAGTCGCCCGCGATGCTTTGGCCGTTGGCGCTGGTGGTGCTGGCGGTCACTGGGCTGGCTGTGCCTGTGGTGCCTTTGAGGATGTTTTGGACCACCAAGGTGTTGGTGGCGTTGTCGACGTCGGTGTCGTTGGCCAACACGTTCAATGCGTTGACGCCACTGGTGGTGGATGTGAGCGCTGCGCCTGGGGTGCCGTTGGCTGAGCCACCGGCTTCGCCAACAGTGGCGTTGTCGTTGACGCCAGCGGGGGCGACGTTGAGCACCACGGCGTAGTTTTGCAGTGCGCTGGCCTTGGAGCCACCGGTGCCGGTGACGCTGGCTTCGATTTGCGTGTCGGAATCAGCCACCAGGTCGGCTGCAGGCACGTTGATGCTGAAGACGCCTTGGGCGTTGACAATGCCAGGGACGGCTGCGCCCTTGACCGTCAAGGTGACGATGTCGCCCGCTGCAAACGCGCCGGTCACTTTGCCGGTGATGGC
>JBIPOM010000207.1:0-3473 GCA_044379175.1 Flavobacterium sp.
TTCTTCTTATGTCGCCATCTGTAATAATTCCGATTACAACCTCATTTTTAACAACGGCGGTAACACCTAAACGTTTTTCAGAAATTTCCATAATAACTTTTTTAATGGAAGCATCTGGAGCTACTTGTGGCGCGTGCGTAGTATCTAACATGTCTTTTACACGTAACAACAATTTTTTACCTAAAGCACCACCTGGATGATATTTAGCAAAATCTTCGGCTTGAAAATCTCTCATTTTCATTAGACAAACGGCAATTGCATCACCTAAAACCAATTGTGCGGTTGTACTGTTTGTTGGTGCTAAACCTAACGGACAACTTTCATTATCAACATGTGCTAATAATACCAAATCAGAAGAAGTAGCTAAAAATGAGGTTGGATTAGCCGTCATTCCTATTAATGTAGTACCAAAATTTTTAATTATAGGTGCTAAAACTTTAATTTCAGGACTGTTGCCGCTTTTTGAAATACATAAAACAAGGTCGCCTTTTTGAATCATTCCTAAATCGCCATGAATGGCTTCAGCAGCATGTAAAAATATAGATGGTGTTCCTGTAGAATTTAAAGAAGCTACAATTTTCTGGGCAATAATAGCACTTTTTCCAATACCAGTAACTACTAATCGTCCCTTGGAATCGAAAATTAATTGTACTGTTTTGGCAAAATCTTCACTAAGATATTGAGTAAGTTTCGCAATACTTTCGCTTTGTGAAAGTATAGATTGCTTTGCGTTTTCTAAAATAGTTTGTGTTGTATTCAAAATTAAATGAATTATATTTTTGTTTTTAAAGAATAGTTGTATCTTTATGATTGCAAATTTAGACAAAATTCAAATAATAATTGTCTAAAAATATGTGTTTATAAGTTCAACCCATTATTTCATGAAAGAACAGAATATAGATTTATACAAAGAGTTAAAAAAATACTTTGGATTTTCACAATTTAAAGGATTACAAGAAAAAGTAGTTACAAGTATTATTTCTGGTAACAACACCTTTGTAATTATGCCAACAGGTGGAGGAAAATCATTATGTTATCAACTGCCAGCACTAGTTTTAGAAGGAACAGCCATTGTGGTTTCACCGCTTATTGCTTTAATGAAAAACCAAGTGGATGCCATAAGAAGCATGGGCTCGGATGTAGGTGTGGCACATGTTTTAAATTCTTCGTTAAACAAAACAGAGGTCAATCAGGTAAAAGCAGATATATTATCTGGAAAAACAAAAATGCTATACGTAGCTCCTGAATCATTAACAAAAGAGGATTACATTCAGTTTTTAAAAACAGTAAAAATATCATTTGTAGCTATTGATGAAGCACATTGTATTTCTGAATGGGGTCATGATTTTAGACCAGAATACAGAAATTTAAGAAGTATTATTAAACAATTAGGTGATGTGCCAATTATTGGACTTACAGCAACAGCTACTCCAAAAGTGCAAGAAGATATCTTGAAAAATTTAGATATGCCTAATGCCAATACGTTTAAAGCTTCTTTTAACCGACCAAATTTATATTACGAAATACGTCCGAAAACCAAAAATGTTCAAGGTGATATTATACGTTTTATTAAGCAACACAAAGGTAAATCAGGTGTCATCTATTGCTTAAGTAGAAAAAAAGTGGAAGAAATTGCACAGGTTCTTCAGGTAAACGGAATTTCTGCAGTGCCTTATCATGCCGGTTTAGATGCGAAAACACGTGCCAAACATCAAGATATGTTTCTTATGGAAGATGTTGATGTGGTGGTAGCAACTATCGCATTCGGTATGGGTATAGACAAACCCGATGTCCGATTTGTAATTCATCACGACATTCCAAAATCATTAGAAAGTTATTATCAAGAAACAGGAAGGGCAGGAAGAGATGATGGAGAAGGAATTTGTTTGGCCTACTATTCGTATAAAGATATTGAAAAGTTAGAAAAATTCATGTCTGGAAAACCAATTGCCGAACAAGAAATTGGTTATGCTTTATTACAAGAAGTGGTAGCGTATGCAGAAACGTCTATGTCAAGAAGAAAATATTTACTTCACTATTTTGGAGAAGAATTTGACGAAGTTAATGGCGAAGGAGCGGATATGGATGATAATGTCAGAAATCCAAAAGTTAAATCAGAAGCACAAAATCAGATAGTTACCTTGTTGAAAGTAATTAATGATACCAAACAATTATTTAAATCTAAAGAAGTCATAATGGCTTTAGTAGGTAAAATTAATGCCATCATTAAAGCACAAAAAATAGATACATTAAAAACATTTGGAAGTGGTGCTAAGCATGACGAAAAATACTGGATGGCATTAATTCGTCAGGTTTTAGTAGCGGGATTGATTTCAAAAGATATAGAAAGTTATGGTGTTTTAAAAGTAACTCAAGCTGGACAAGATTTTATTGAAAAACCATATTCATTTATGGTGGCAGAAGATCATGAATTTAGCGAAGAAGAAGATGAAAATATCATCGCAGCAGCAAAAGCAACAGGAACTGCCGATGCAGTATTAATGTCAATGCTAAAAGATTTACGTAAAAAAGAAGCCAAAAAGCATAATGTTCCACCGTTTGTTGTGTTTCAAGATCCTTCTTTGGAGGATATGGCACTAAAGTATCCAATTACAATTGACGAATTAAGTAATGTTCACGGGGTAGGAGAAGGTAAGGCAAAGAAATTTGGAAACCCGTTTATTGAATTAATTTCAAGATATGTAGATGAAAATGATATTATTCGTCCAGATGATTTAGTAGTGAAATCTACAGGAGCCAATTCCATAAATAAATTATACATTATTCAAAATATCGATAGAAAATTAGCCTTAGATGATATTGCTTCAGCCAAAGGAATAAAATTTGACGATTTATTAAAAGAAATGGAACAAATTGTATTTTCTGGAACCAAATTAAATATTAAATATTGGATTGATGATATTTTAGATGAAGACCAGCAAGAAGAAATTCACGACTATTTTATGGAATCCGAATCGGACAATATAGAAAATGCACTTAAAGAATTTGACGGTGAATATGATACGGAAGAATTACGATTAATGCGAATCAAATTTATAAGTGAAGTAGCGAATTAAAATTAGTCGAAAGTCTTAAAGTCGTCGCTTTAAGACTTTTGACTTTCGACTAAATAAACTTCACCTCGATGAGGTCGTAAGGCATCTCTAAAAACAATCATATCTGATTCTTCTACAACTAAATAAGCAATAGCGTACATTTCGTTTAAAATTTGAAAACCAGTTATTTTTAATGTATAATTTTCTTTAACTAAATATTCTTTCAGATGAATTTCATGATGTTCCGCTGTTTTAGCAGCTGCTTGTCCACGAAAATCCCAAATTAGTTTTATTTGTTTGTTCATAATAATAAAATAAAAATCAAAGATAAGTTTTTAGTACTTTTGAAAAAATGAAATTCACTATGAAATTAATATTTTCTTTTCTTTTTGTTGGAACTTTGACTTTTTCACAACA
>JBIPOM010000060.1:0-12822 GCA_044379175.1 Flavobacterium sp.
ACCAGATTTTAAGAAAAACGAATCAGGAAAATCTTTTTCTTCAGAAAACAAACCTGCTCCAAAGTTCAATAGAACAGACAAGCCAAAACAACAAGTGGTCAAAATTAAATCTGATAAAGATGAAATCAGATTAAATAAATATGTAGCAAATTCAGGAGTTTGTAGCCGAAGAGATGCCGACATTTACATTCAAAGCGGAAACGTAAAAGTAAACGGCGAAGTGGTTACAGAAATGGGACACAAAGTAAAATTAACCGATGTGGTTAATTTTGACGGCGTGAACATTACACCTGAGAAAAAAGAATACATTCTTTTAAACAAACCTAAGAATTTTTCAACTGAAAAGAATGATCAAGGCGCAAATAATGTGTTGCAATTAATCAAATCGCCTTCAAATGTGCGATTAGAGCCAGTCGGAAGAATGGATAAAACCACAACAGGATTATTATTATTTACAAATGATCCAGATATGGTTCGAAAATTTACAACACCAAATCAACGTTCTTCTAAAATTTATCAAGTTACTTTAGATAAGAATTTAAAATACGAAGATTTAGAAAAAATTCAAAATGGTATTACTATTGAAGGACATAAAGTTTATGTAGAAGAAGTAACATATATTGAGGGAGAAGCTAAAAGTGAAATCGGTGTGAAAATGAAAACTTCAAATGTTAAAGTAGTTCGAAATATTTTTGAACACCTAAAATATAATGTAATTAAATTAGACCGTGTAGTATTTGCAGGATTAACAAAAAAGAATTTACCAAGAGGCAATTGGAGAGTTTTAACAGAACAAGAAGTCGTAAATTTAAAAAACAATTAAAAGAATTGATAGTTTTTTGTTACGCTTTCAAAAGTTTTGACAAATTTATTATTATACAAAAATAAAATATATATTTGTAATTCCATTTTTAATAAACATAGAATGAAAAAAATAGCTCAAATTTTTGCCTTAGTCTTCGTATTAATTTCTTGTGAAAACGATATTAAAACCAATTTACCAGCGTTTTTAGGCGAAAAAGACAATATTGCTTGGCGCGCTTCGGATACAAAAATCACTGCAAATCCAAGCGGGACAATAACAATTAATGCATATAAAGACAATGAGTTAGTTACATTAACTGTCCCAAATTCACTAGGAATTCATTATTTAGGTACAACAAATCAAGGAGTGAATGCAACTTATTCTTTTAGTAACCAACAGTCATTAGTTTATTATGAAACTGCGTTTATTGAAGGTCCAGTATTTAAATTACAGGGTGTCACTACTCCAGGTACAGGATATGCTGCACTAAATGGAAATAATGTAACTACTTCAGGTGGCTCAGGAAATGGGTTAACGTTAAAAATTCAAACTAATAGTTCAGGCGCGGTTACAGCTGCTACAATTGCTAGTAGAGGAGTAGGATATGAACCTGGAGATATAATTACAGTTAATGGAGGTAATGGAAATGCAAGAGTTACTGTTTTAAATGTTTCAAAAAGTAATGGAGAAGTTGTTATAGAAAAAATTGAAGGTAATCTGTACACTGGAACGTTCAAATTTAATGTCGTAAACGAACAAGGAACTGTAGTTAATTTTAATAAAGGAATTTTTTATAAAGTACCTATTTTATAAAAATTTTAAACATATATTTCCAATAACCACTTCAATTAGGAGTGGTTTTTTGTTTTTGTTAATAACTAAAATTGCCTTAAAAAAAGATAAATTGTATTTTTGAAATCATAACAAATTTTAGTAATTGTCTATTCACTAATTACTATTCACTAATTACAAAATAAATGTATTTAATTTTTGATACTGAAACAACAGGTCTTCCTAAAAGTTGGTCTGCGCCAATCTCAGACACTAACAATTGGCCTCGTTGTGTGCAAATTGCTTGGCAATTACATGACGATATGGGAAACCTTATCGAGCATCAAGATTATTTAATTAAGCCAGAAGGATATAACATTCCTTTTGATGCAGAAAGAATTCACGGAATTTCAACAGAATTAGCCAATCAAGAAGGTTTTGGTTTAAGTGAAATCCTTGAAAAATTTAATATTGCTTTATCTCAAGCCAAATATATCGTAGGACAAAATGTTGGTTTTGATGTGAATATTATGGGATGCGAATTTCATCGATTTGGAATAGCTACTGATTTAAATAAAATGGCCATTTTAGATACGTGTACTGAAACTACTGCTTTGCTATTAAAATTGCCTGGTGGACGAGGCGGGAAATTTAAACTACCTACATTAACAGAATTACATCACTATTTATTCAACGAAAAGTTTGCAGAAGCCCATAATGCCACTGCCGATGTGGAAGCCACAACACGTTGTTTTTTAGAATTAGTAAAACGCGGAAATTTTAATTCGAACGAATTACCCGTTTCTGAAGAATATTACGAGGCGTTCAAAACTAATAATCCAGATGTAAAACCAATCGGATTAAAACATGTTAATTTAAAACAGGCTTCAGCTACTTTAAGAGAAAAATTACAACAACATCTTCCAAAAGATATTGAAATTTTACCTGAAAATTTCGAAGATATTTCAGATCTTGCCTTTGCACACTTGCACAATCATTCCCAGTTTTCGGTTTTGCAATCTACCATATCGATTCCTAAATTGATAGAAAATACAGTTAAGCAAAAAATGCCAGCTGTTGCTCTTACAGATATTGGAAATATGATGGGGGCTTTTCAATTTGTAAGTGGAATTCTAAATCATAATAAATCGGCAGAAGCCAAAAACAAGGAATTAGTTGAAGCTGGTGAACAACCAACAGAAACCATTATCAAACCAATTGTAGGTTGCGAATTTTTTGTATGTAACAATCATAAAGATAAATCAAATAAAGACAACGGATATCAGGTTGTCTTTTTAGCAAAAAATAAAAAAGGATATCATAATTTAGCCAAGTTGTCATCAAAAGCATATACGGATGGCTTTTATTATGTGCCTCGTATAGATAAGGAATTAATCAAACAATATAAAGAAGACATTATTGTATTAACAGGAAGTTTATATGGTGAAGTGCCAAATAAAATTCTAAATCTTGGAGAAAATCAAGCTGAAGAAGCACTATTGTGGTGGAAAGAACAATTTGGCGACGATTTGTATATTGAATTAATGAATCACAATCAAGAGGATGAAAAGGCAGTTAATAATACGCTAATACAATTTTCTAAAAAACATAATGTAAAACTTATTGCTACTAATAATACGTTTTACATAAACAAAGAAGACGCCAATGCACATGACATTTTATTATGTGTAAAAGAGGGCGAAAAACAAGCCACACCTATTGGTCGAGGTCGTGGATACCGTTTTGGATTACCCAATCAGGAATATTATTTCAAGTCAACTAATGAAATGAAAAAGTTGTTTCCGCAAACACCTGAAGCCATTAGTAATATTCAAGAAATTGTAGATAAAATTGATATATATTCGCTTTCGCGAGATGTATTACTTCCAAAATTTGACATCCCAGAACAATTTCAAGTTCCAGAAGATTTAGAAGATAAAGGTGTTCGTGGAGAAAATGCTTATCTAAAACATTTAACCTACGAAGGCGCAAAAAAACGTTACGGAGAAATCACAGATGCAATTAGAGAACGTATTGATTTCGAACTATTAACAATTAGTAATTCGGGCTATCCCGGCTATTTTTTAATTGTACAAGATTTTATCGCCGAAGCAAGAAAAATGGATGTTTCGGTTGGTCCTGGTCGTGGTTCGGCAGCAGGTTCTGTAGTGGCGTATTGCTTATGGATTACAAATATTGATCCCTTATTATACAATTTGCTTTTCGAGCGTTTTTTAAATCCAGACCGTGTGTCTATGCCTGATATTGATATCGATTTTGACGATGAAGGCAGAGGACGAGTTATGGATTACGTAATAAAAAAATACGGTTCCAATCAAGTGGCACAAATTATCACGTACGGTAAAATGGCAACCAAATCGGCTATTCGTGATACCGCTCGAGTGTTAGATTTACCTTTATTTGAAGCGGATAGAATTGCAAAATTAATCCCAGCAATGATGCCTGGAAAATGGAATTTGGCCCGTTTCCTGTCAGAAAAAGAAGAGGAAGTTAAAAAAGCGGTTCGCTCGGATGAGTTTGACCGAGTAAAAGAATTAATCCAAATCGCCAATCAAGGCGAACTTTCTGGAGAAACTATCCAACAAGCTAAAATATTAGAAGGGTCGCTCCGAAATACAGGAATTCACGCATGTGGTGTGATTATTACGCCAGATGATATTACCAATTTCGTTCCTGTAACAACAGCAAAAGATTCCGATTTATTCGTTACTCAGTTTGATAACGCAGTAGCTGAAAGTGCAGGATTATTAAAAATGGACTTTCTAGGTTTAAAAACACTAACACTTATAAAAGACACGGTTAAACTTGTAAAATATAAGCGAAATATCGATTTAGATCCTGATACATTTCCCATTGACGATAAGAAGACATACGAATTATTCCAACGTGGCGAAACAGTTGGTATCTTTCAGTACGAATCGCCTGGAATGCAAAAATATTTGAAAGATTTAAAACCAACAGTTTTTGGTGATTTAATTGCGATGAATGCACTTTATCGTCCAGGTCCGTTAGAGTATATTCCTTCTTTTGTTCGAAGAAAAAATGGTTTAGAACCTATTGCCTACGATTTAGATGCCTGTGAAGAATATTTGGCAGAAACCTACGGAATTACAGTATATCAAGAGCAAGTAATGCTTTTATCACAATCATTAGCGGGTTTTACAAAAGGTGATGCCGACGTGCTTCGTAAAGCAATGGGTAAAAAAGACAAACCCGTTTTGGATAAAATGAAGCCGAAATTCATCGCGCAAGCAGAAGAAAAAGGTCATGATGCTAAAATATTAGAAAAAATTTGGAAAGACTGGGAAGCGTTTGCGAGTTATGCCTTTAACAAATCTCATTCAACATGTTATGCATGGATTGCCTATCAAACGGCGTATTTAAAAGCACATTATCCTGCAGAATATATGGCAGCTGTGCTTTCAAATAACATGAACGATATCAAATCGGTTTCCTTTTTTATGGAAGAATGTAAACGCATGGGCTTAGAAGTTTTAGGTCCGGATGTGAATGAGTCTTTTTATAAGTTTACCGTAAATGATAATAATGCCATTCGCTTCGGAATGGGTGCGATTAAAGGTGTTGGAGAAAATGCAGTAAAAACTATAGTTGAAGTACGAAAAGAAGGTCGTTTTAAATCAATTTTCGATTTAGCAAAACGAATTGATTTGCGTGCAGCCAATAAAAAAGCATTTGAAAATTTAGCATTAGCAGGTGGTTTTGATGAGTTTGGAGATACCCACAGAGCGCAATATTTTCATTCTGATGGTGATAATGTTACGTTTTTAGAAAAAGCAATGCGTTTTGGAACAAAGTTTCAAGAAAACGAAAATTCTTCTCAAGTGAGTTTGTTTGGTGATGCTTCCGATGTACAAATTGCAGAACCTGTTGTGCCACCTTGCGAGGAGTGGAACACTTTAGAAAAATTATCTCGTGAAAAAGAAGTAGTTGGAATTTATATTTCAGGGCATCCTTTGGACGATTATAAATTTGAAATGAAATATTTCTGCAATACCAAGTTGCAAGCACTACATAATTTAGAGCCTTTAGTTGGTAAGAATCTATCATTTGGAGGAATTGTATCCAATGTGCAACATCGCACCACGCAACAAAATAAAGGTTGGGCAACGTTTAATATTGAAGGGTACGAAGAAAGTTTTGAATTTAGAATATTTAATGAAGAATATTTAAAATTTCGCCATTATTTGGTTGCAAATCAGTTCGTATTTGTTAAAATTTTCGTGAAAGAAGGCTGGATAAATAAAGATACAGGAAAAAAATCAGAGCCAAGAATTAATTTTACACATCTTCAGAGTTTACAAGATGTTTTGCCAGATTTTGCAAAAAAATTAACCATTCAATTGCCTGTTGAAGAATTAAAGGAACAATTAATTTCGAAATTAAGCGAACTTTTCTCTTTTCATCAAGGTAATTTTAATGTAACATTCGAATTGTTAGAATTAGAAAAAGTGAAGCGATTTGTAAAGCGAGAAATTGAAATCGATGAAGAAATACAAGACGAAAATCTTTTAGAAATAGAGGATGAGGTAGAAAATAATACTGAAATTAGTATAGAAAATCAAATGGAAGAAATTGAAGAAACTATTATAAAAAACAAGTTAGAAATGCCTAGTAGAAAACTAAAAATTAATATTTCTAAAGAGTTGTTGGAAGGATTGGAAAAAATGCAAGTTAATTTCAAATTGAATTAGTAAATGAAATATTTTTAGTGAATAACCTATAAATTGATTTTTCTAATTCTTAAATAGGTAAAAGAAATCATATTTTTTTTCAAAGCTTAAATATATTTTCTACTTTCGCAATATAATTATATGAGTACTAAAAAATTAAACATAAAAATATGGCATTAGCAATTACAGATGCTACTTTTGATGAAGTAGTATTGCAATCAGACAAACCAGTAGTAGTAGATTTTTGGGCAGCTTGGTGTGGGCCTTGTAGAATGGTAGGTCCAGTTATAGATGAGGTAGCTACAGAATACGAAGGAAAAGCAGTTGTAGGTAAAGTAGATGTTGATGCAAATCAAGAATTTGCTGCAAAATACGGTGTAAGAAATATTCCAACAGTATTAGTGTTTCAAAACGGAGAAGTAGTTGGAAGACAAGTAGGAGTAGCTCCAAAAAAAACCTATACAGACGCTATTGATGCTTTATTGTAATCAATATTTAAAGTAAAAAAAGGTTCTTCGAAAGTTGAACCTTTTTTTATTTTAAGGTGAGGTGTTTTAATTTAAATATTTAGAAAATCTTTTCTTATTTTTGAATTTGCCATAAAGACGAACAAATTATTAGTATGAATTTAGAATCGCAACTCGAAAAAATATCCCAATTTAAAAATTTAGAACTGTTGGCCAATCAAATAGTTGAAGGTTTTATTTCGGGTATGCATAAAAGTCCATTTCATGGTTTTTCAGCCGAATTTGCTGAACATAAAATTTATAATCCAGGTGAAAGTACCAAACATATAGATTGGAAGTTATTTGCCAAAACGGATAGGTTGTATACTAAAAAGTATGAAGAAGAAACTAATTTGCGATGTCATCTAATTATAGATAATTCTTCATCCATGCATTATCCAAAATTGAAATCTAATCAAAATTTTTCCGAAAATAAAATAGGATTTTCAATTTTAGCAGCAGCCGTTTTAATGAATTTATTAAAAAAACAACGAGATGCTGTTGGGGTTTCTATATACTCTGATATCTATGAATACTATGCTTCAGAAAAAGGAAGTGATCGGCATCACAGAATGATTTTAAATCAGTTTGAAAGCATATTGAACAACTCAAAAGAATCAAAAAAAACAGATACGATTACGTTTCTTCATCAAATTGCCGAAAAAGTGCACCGTCGTTCGATGATTATTTTGTTTACAGATATGTTTATCGACCAAGAAAATGAGAAACTATTTAGTGCTTTACAGCATTTAAAACATAATAAACACAAGGTGGTTTTGTTTCATGTTTTTGATAAAAAAACAGAGTTAAATTTTAATTTTGATAACACGCCAAGAAAGTTTATTGATATGGAATCAGGTGAAGAAGTAAACTTATTTGCCGAAAACATGAAAGAAAGTTATGAAAAAATAGTAAAAACTTATTTTGAAAACATTGCTAATACTTGTGCTTCCTATAAAATTAAATATGTTCCAGTTTCGGTTGATGAAAGTTTCGAAAAAATAATAGCTACATACTTGGTTGAAAAACAGAAGTTTGGATAAATAACAATTTTATTTCAGATTTTTTTTATTAAAATATTTGCAGTTTACAAAAACTGTACTATATTTGCACTCGCATTACAGCAACGGTTTGGTAGTTCAGTTGGTTAGAATACCTGCCTGTCACGCAGGGGGTCGCGGGTTCGAGTCCCGTCCAGACCGCAACATTTGGGAAGCATTCTAAGAAATTAGAATGCTTTTTTGCCCAAATATCTTGAGTCTTCAAGATGAAATTAGTTGTGTTGTTTCGTTCGCCTTGGCGAACAAAGGTTTAGTAGTTAGACCAATGAAAAGCTTTCCACTTTTGTGGATGGCTTTTTTGATTTATATACTTCTTATTTTTACATTTTTTTAGCTTTACAAATGTGAAATTCATAGCCTTTTTTTTCAATTGAACTGATTTTTTTAAATTAATACTGATTTTAAAGATAAATTACTTATATTTAGCCACTTTTAAAATCAAAAATTAATATTTAATATCTATAAAATGAAGAAAAAACTACTTGTATTATTAGTTCTTTTGAGTATAGCAATTAACTTTGTTAGCGCTCAATGTTTGCCGCCAACGAATGTTTTTGTGTCAAATATTACAACAAATTCTGCTACGGTTACTTGGTCACAAAGCCCAAACACAACTGTTACTTCAGATTATAACATTCAATTATTTATGAACGGAGTGGCAGCTGGAAACTTTGCCGTACAATCTAGTCCATTTGTGATTACTGGTCTGCCTTGTAGTACTACCTGTTCTGTGAAAGTTGTTTCTGTGTGTTCTCCTAATGTTATTAGTCCTCCAAGTATTTCTGTTGTTTTCACTACTTTATCATGTCCACCTCAGTTTGGTCAACCTCAAAGTATGACTGCTTGTGTGACAAATGGTTTTGGATGTTTTAATTTAGCAAGTAATACTCCTGTAATTATAGCCAATCAGCCTTCTAATTTATATACAGTATCCTATCATGCTTCTCAAGCCGATGCTGTTTCTGGCTCTAATCCGTTGGTAAGTCCACATTGTGTGAATCAAGGAAGTTATACTGTTTTCTCAAGAGTTACAGAGATTTCTTCAGGAAATATGATGCAAATTAGTGGTTTTACATTAAATGCCGTTGATTATCAAGTGATGCCTGCGTTAAACCCTATGGTGCAATGTGATGATAATAACGACCAACAAGTTGTTTTTGATTTAACTACTTCACAAGCGGTTATCAACACGAACAATACTTTAGTATATTATCCAACATTAACCGCTGCTCAAAACCAAGTAAATCCAATTTCACCGGCTACTAATTTTGTTGTCCCAGTTTCCGCTTCTAATAGTACAATTTTTATAAGAGAGATTATTAGTGATGCATGTGATAAAATATATCCACGAACTGTTTTTGCTCAATCTAATTGCAATTTAGCATCTTCTTGTGCAAATGCAAATCTATTATGTAATTCATTAGGTATTCCTTTTTCAAATACAATTAGTGTTGCAAGTACAAGTAATGCAGGATGTTTGGGAACCACACCAAATCCAACATGGTTTTATTTGCCAATTAGTTCTTCTGGATCAATAAACTTAGTTATTACTCAAGGGAATAATGCACCAAGTTATAATAATCTTGATGTAGATTATATTGTTTATGGACCATTTACAAGTGGTACTTCTAGTTGTAATTTAGTAGGTCCAAATAATATTGTTAGTTGTAGTTATTCAGCTGCTCCCACGGAATATCCTACGATTCAAAATGCACAAGCAGGTCAATATTACTTAATGATGGTGACTAATTTTTCCAATCAAAACGGATTTGTTACTATAAATAATTTGTCTACCTCTACAGGAGTAATTAATTGTACTGGTTTTACATTTAATGCTTTTTTAGATGCAAATAATAACGGTACGAAAGATACTGGAGAAGTAAATTTCCCATTAGGCAAGTTTACCTATGAGAAAAACGATAATGGTGTAGTTCATAATATAATTGCTCCAACAGGTTCATTCAATATTTATGATATGGTAGCTACAAATTCATATGATGTTTCTTTTGTAGTAAATCCTTCGTATTCTTCAATGTATAATGTAAATCCATCTCAGTTTATAAATTTAACGCCAACAGGAGCTGGAATGACCACTTATAATTTTCCAGTAACATCGCTTCAAAATTATAACGATTTAGGAGTTGCTGTTGTACCATTTAATGCGCCAAGACCAGGATTCAATTATATAAATCGAATTGTTTATGCGAATTTAGGAAATCAAACAATTCCATCTGGAACCTTATCGTTCACAAAACCTTCAGCAGTAACTTTAGTTTCAACTACTCCTGCTACAACAAATACTGCATCAGGTTTTACACTTGATTTCACTAATTTATTACCTTTTGAAGTAAGAACTGTAAATGTTACTATGTTGGTACCTACTATTCCAACAGTGAATGCAGGAGAATTTTTAGTAAGTCAAGCTTCAATTGTTCCTACAACTGGAGATGTAGTACTTGAAAATAATACAAATACATTAACTCAAATGGTCATTAATGCATATGATCCAAATGATAAAATGGAAGCTCGTGGACCTCAAATATTACATTCTAGTTTTACTTCTAATGATTATTTATACTACACTATTCGTTTTGAAAACACAGGTAACGCAAGTGCAATAAACGTTAGAATCAATGACGTTTTAAATAGCAAATTAGATGAAAATACATTATCAATGATTAGTTCAAGTCATGCATATGAATTAGATAGAATTGGTACCGAATTGAATTGGAAATTTAATAATATTCAATTGCCTGTATCAGTAGCTAATACAATGATTGGAAAAGGTTATGTAACATTTAAAATTAAACCAAAACCTGGCTATGTAGTAGGCGATATTATCCCAAATGTAGCATCAATTTATTTTGATTTTAATCCAGCTATTATAACAAATACATTTACTACTGAATTTGTAGCGCTTTTAGAGTCCGAATCATTTTTAACCAATGAGTTTATGGTATATCCAAACCCAACAAATTCAATTTTGAATATTCAATCTAAAACCAACCAAACTATTTCTGAAGTAAATGTGTACGATTTATTAGGTAAAAAACTTACCAATAAAAAAGTAACTGTTTCTAATACAGAAATTGATTTGACAAATTATACTCCAGGATTATATGTATTGGAAGTTATTTCAGCAGATAATCAAAAAAGTATTCATAAGATTGTTAAAAAATAATCTTTTTAGAAGATTAAAAAAATCCCGATTTATTCGGGATTTTTTTATGTCTAATTATTAGTAATAATATGTCTTATAATAAATTAGAGAAAATCAATAAAATATATTCTATATTATTGTATTTTTGAAAATCTAAATAGATAAAAATGAATAAAGTAATTGCTTTTTTTCTGTTAGTTTTACTGCAATCGTGCCAGTTTTTCGATAAGAAAGTGCCGGATGAAAACGAATTATTAGAACAAGAACTTAAAAAAATAAATTGGGAACAAGTAGATGAATTTCCATCATTCACAGCTTGTGATTCCTTGTCAGATACATATAGTAAACAAACTTGTTTTTATGAAACACTTTCTTCGCAATTACATTCTAAATTGAAAGATGATAGTATTGCTAAATTGTTTCCGCAATTAGATACCATTCAGGTAAAAATAATTATTTCTTCAAATTCAGATGTTAATTTTGAAGCCATTATTTCGGATTCAATTGCCTATAATAAAATTCAATTAGATAGTATTTTTCAATTGCGATTAACCAATTTTCCGAAAATTAATCCAGCTGTAAAAAGAGGTGTTCCTGTGAAATCAGAATTTCAAATGCCAGTGGTTTTACAGAAAGAAGATTAACTTTCCTGCGTATAATTTCTTTTCGGTTTAAACATCAATACAAAATAACTGCCAATTAGTACTGGTAATACTACATTTGCCAGCCACATAAAAGTGCTTATAAACAAAACCACGTAGTCATCAATGTGTAATTTATTGAAAAACCAAATCGCCACACTTCCTTTTACTACAAAATCTAAAAATTGAAAAGAAGGTAAAGAACTGGCTATAAAATATACTGCGATTATTGTAGCCATTAACGTAAAATAGTCAATATTTACGCCAAACAACAAAAATAAAAAATAATATTGGTGCGAAAAGGTTATATATCTTGCAAGTGCTAACAATATGTTTTTCCGATGAATTTTCTTTGGAATTCCTGTAATTTTCTCAATAAATAATTGAACAGAATAGCCTTTTATAGTAGCGTTTTTTGTTAAAAATAAAAAACTTACTATGGATAGTACAATGAATAAAATAATTAAAAAAGAGTAACTATAACCCAAGTATAAAAGGCCAACTAACCCAAAAAAAATAGCAATAATTAATTGAATTCCATTACAAATTACATTTAAAAACAATATTCGTTTGGTTTCAGATTTTGGAAAATAAAGTGCTTTTCCAGCATATTCACCAATTCCGTTTGGAGTAAATAATCCGGCAGTTACACCAGCTAAAACTTGTTTTGTAGCTGTGTAGAGCGATATTTTTTCAACTACTTCAACTAAATTTTTCCATTTCAAAATTTCTAAAAATCGGTTTAGAAAACTAAATACTAACATAAAAATTAACCACGTTATAGTAAATTTTTCTTGCAAGATTACTGAAAATTGATTCCAACTTAATTTGTTGTCATTTACTAATTTTTCATAAATGAAATAAAAAGCACCAAAAACAATCGTGAGTTTGATTATAAGTGTAAGATATTGTTTAGTTTTGTTTGAAATCATTTTGCAAAGAAACAAAACTTTGAACTTGAATCCTTAAACCTGAAACAAAAATTTTGTCAAACGAACGCATCATACTCGGCATTGATCCTGGAACTACTATTATGGGTTTCGGTCTCATTCGTGTGGTAAATAAAAAAATGGAGTTTATTCAGTTAAACGAATTACAACTTAATAAAATGGACGATCATTATATGAAGTTGAAACGAATTTTTGAGCGAACTATCGAATTAATTG
>JBIPOM010000208.1:0-3444 GCA_044379175.1 Flavobacterium sp.
CATACGGACCGCTTTTAGGTTTATTTGCTTTTGGAATTTTAGTCAAAAGCCGTTCTGTAAAAGACAAATTGGTGCCTTTTATTTGTTTGTTATCGCCAGCTATAACTTTTTTAATTAGTATAAATTCTGGAATTGATGCAGAAGCACCAAAATTAATTCCATATGCTTTTGCAGAAGAATTAATTATTGTAAATGGTTTGATTACTTTTATTGGATTATACTTAATAAGTAAAAAAAGTGTTTGAGTTGTTCTTTAAGATTTTCAATTACAACTTTTGACTTTTGACTTTCGACTAATACTGATTTGTAGCCAATAAAACCAACGTACAAGCTACTTCAATTTCAATATTATTTTGTTTTAATATTTCATAAAATGTTGGATTTTCAGTACCTGGATTAAATAATACACGTCTTGGTTTTAATGAAATAATATAGTCGTAATAGTCTTCTTGATTCTTTGGATTTAAATATAATGTAACGGTATCAATACCCGTAAATGGAAATTTTGTTGTTTCAATATTCACATCTAAAGCCATGCCCTCTTTGGTTCCTATTGCTACAACTTGATGCGTTTTATTAATTAAACTTTGAATCGCTTTGTAAGCATATCTGTCTTTATTTGTGGTGGCACCTAAAACTAACGTTTTCATTTTTTTTGATTTATTATTTACACTAAATTACAAAATGTTTTTTAATTTACATTTAAATAATTGTATTATAAATTCTATCTTTGAATAACAAGATATATTTGCAAAAAACTATGGACATTTTTATTTATTTATTTGCCGCCTTATTTTCTGTTTTAAATCCGATTGGAACCGTACCTATTTTTGTAGGATTAACCCAAGGATATTCTTCAACGGAACGATCTAAAACATCTTTAATTACTTCTATTAATGTATTTGTAATCTTACTTATTTCGTTTTTTGTGGGTCAATATGTATTGTCTTTTTTCGGAATTACCATTACTGCTTTACGAATTGCAGGCGGAATCATAATTGCCAGTTCCGGATTTTCATTATTAAATGGAAACTTTAGCAAGAATAAAGGAATTAATAAAAAGGTTCAGAAAGAAGTAGAAACTCGCCAACATATTGCTTTGACACCTTTAGCAATGCCAATGCTTGCTGGTCCTGGATCTATTTCTTTATTAATTGCCTATTATCAAGAGTTGACAGAAACAGATGCTTCTATTTCCACATCGGAAATTTTATTTTCTTGTTTTGCCATTTTAGCTGTAGCTATATTAATTTATTTGGTGTTACGAAGTGCACATTATTTAGCGAAAATATTAGGTTCTTCAGGGATTGTTGCCATATCCAGAATCATTGGATTTTTAACCATTGCAATCGGGATTCAATATATTATTAGTGCCGTATTAAGTATTATTAGAGGAATTTAAATTTAGAAAATTCCAAAAATAAAAATTCCAAATTCCAACTTAGTAGTGTTGAAATTTGGAATTTAATCATTTAACAATTTATTTTTATTCTGCTTTTGGTAAGAAAACCTCAGCCATCATACAACGAGCACTTCCTCCACCGCACGCTTCAATAATATCTAAACTTGCGTGTAAAATATCACAGTGTTTTTCGATTTTATCAATTTGTGCTTTTGTTAAACTTTGATAAGCGGAATTGCTCATTACTAAATACCGTTTATCAGCTGCACCACGAACTTGTAACATATTTCCTGCAAAATTATTCACTTGGTCTTCTGTGATTAAAATAATTTCTTTACCGTCTGCTTTAAGGTTTTCTAAAACCATTTTGCGTTCCTTTTTATCATCTATACAATCGGCACAAATTACGGCAAATGTTTCTGCAATACACATCATCACATTGGTATGATAAATCGCTTTTCTTTCTCCATTTACAGTTTGGAAGGCTTCGAAAATAATGGGAGACATATCAAAATCTTCACAAAATTCGATAACTAATTCTTCGTCAGCTCTTGGCGAAAGGGCGCAATACGCTTTATTAAATTCTCTGTCTAAAAGTAAACTTCCTGTTCCTTCTAAATATATATTATCTTCTTCTGCAGAAGTATAATCCATAATTTCAGTTATTTCAAAGCCTTTATCTTCTAAAACATCTAATACATCTTCTCTTCTTTCTAATCTTCTGTTTTCGGCAAACATTGGATATAAAGCTACATCACCTGTTTCGTGAAAAGAAATCCAGTTGTTTGGAAAAATACTATCTGGTGTGTCGGGTTCTTTTTTGTCATGAATTACAATTACTTGCACGCCGACACTTTTTAATTTTTCAACATACGCATCAAATTCCTGTACTGCTTTAAAATTTACCGTTTCTGGAGTTAAATCATCTAAAACTTTTTGATAATAGTTGTTTACAGCTGTTTGTTCGTTCATACGAAACGCCACAGGACGTATCATTAATATGGTGTTGGTAGTTTGTTTCATTTTATTTTGTTTAAAGTTTCAGGTTTCAGGTTTTATTACGTGAAACTTGAAACAAATTAATTTAATCTCTAATTAATGGTAAAGTAGAACAACGTAATAGTCCTTCTTGTTTTGAAATTTCAGCATATGGAATTTCTTCTACTGTAAAACCGTTTTGGCGTAACCAAGTATTTAATCTTGTGAAATTTTTCTCAGATACAATTACATCAGGAGCTATTGAAAAAATATTTGAGTTCATATGATACATTTCTTCTCTTTCGATATGAAACAAATTATCTTTGCCGAACAAATTTACTAAAAACATATAATCTGCTTCTTCACGAAAACCGCTTTTGTAAATTATTCCTTTATTTGTTCCGATTGGTTGAAAACAACAGTCTAAATGTAACGCATTATCTCGCGGTTCAATTTTTGATTTTACCAAGTCAAAAGCTTTAACTATTTTATTTGGAAACAACTTTTGAATGTAAGCTATTCCTTCCATATTTGTTCTTGCCGTAATGTAATCTTTATAATCTGAACCTTTATAAGTACCAATAAAAATGTAGTCATTCCATGGCATTACATCGCCACCTTCAATATGAACATTATCTGGTGGACGAACTACTTTTTTTGGATCTATTTTATCAATTATGTATTGAATAGCATCTAATTCTCGTTCTCTATCTGGTAAAATATTGGCTTTAATGAAAATGTTATCAATAACAAAACCAATATCTCTTGAAAAAATTTGGTTGTAATTTTCAATAATTTCTGGTCTATATACTTCTACATCATATTTTTGAAGAACAGCATTAAAAGCTTCCATTTCAGCAACCATATCTTCTTCAATTGGATAGGTTCCTGCTTTTATATGTTCTAATGATTTTGGATCATAAGCTTCTTCAACTGAAGGTGTTGGTCCATTACTAATAGCGGTTCCAAGTACTACTGCTCGTAATCGTGAGGTTTCGTTTTTTACATTTAATGATAACATAAAACTGTTTTTTACAAATATAGAAAATTGATAACGATTGAGA
>JBIPOM010000209.1:0-3438 GCA_044379175.1 Flavobacterium sp.
TGAATTAAACCAGAACCTACTTGTTTTTCAGAGGTTTCTGTATTTTCAGAATCGTTTTGAAATCGTAGTAACGTAAAATCGGTATCAATTTTAATTTCTTCAAATGAACTCATAGCGTTATTTTTTTATGAATTGTTTAACAAAAAACAAGCTTGTTATTTATAATTAATCTAAACAAAGTAGTTGTTTGATGCTGAATTTGTTACAAAGTTAGTAGTTTATAACAAAATAAGTGCAATTTATTTAAAAAAATTCAATTCCGATATAAAAAGTACTTTCAGCGTTGTTTTTATACATGTGGAAACAATAATTTTGTGCATCTTTAAGAGATAAAGCAATTTATGGACAATCATTCACCTGCAAAACAAACTATTTTCTATGCTATTGGACTAAGCTACAAAAAAGCGGATGCCGAAATCAGAGGTAAATTTAGTTTAGACGCTACTGCCAAAACCAACCTTTTGGAACAGGCGAAAACTAACGGGATTGAAAGTCTGATTGTTACTTCCACTTGCAACAGAACCGAAATTTACGGTTTTGCACAACATCCTTTTCAATTGATTCATTTATTGTGCGAAAACAGTTTAGGAACGGTTGAAGAATTTCAAAAATACGCTTACGTGTACAAACAAAAGGAAGCCTTAAACCATATGTTTAGAGTGGGAACAGGTTTGGATAGTCAAATTTTAGGCGATTTTGAAATCATAGCCCAACTTAAAAATGCTTTTGTAGAAAGTAAAAAACACAATTTAGCAAATGCGTATTTAGAACGTTTGGTAAATTCGGTTATTCAAGCGAGTAAGAAAGTTAAAAACGAAACTGAAATTTCAAGTGGCGCAACTTCTGTTTCTTTTGCGGCAGTGCAATATATTTTTAAGAATGTAGAAGCCATTTCTAATAAAAATATTTTACTTTTTGGTACAGGAAAAATTGGAAGAAATACTTGTGAGAATTTGGTAAAACATTCTAAACACGATCAAATTACGCTGATTAATAGAACCAAGGATAAGGCAGAAAAATTAGCCAAAAAACTAAATCTTGTTGTTAAAGATTATTCCGATTTACAAATAGAATTACAAATGGCAGATGTGGTTGTTGTAGCTACTGGTGCTCAAAATCCTACAGTGGATTTAGATATTTTAAATCTGAAAAAACCTTTATTAATTTTAGATTTATCAATACCAAAAAATGTAAACGAAAACGTAAAACAAAATCCCTTAGTTACCTTAGTTCATATGGATCATTTGTCGGAAATTACCGATGAAACTTTAGAAAACAGAAAACTACATATACCAGCTGCCGAAGAAATCATTACAGAAATTTTAACTGAATTTTTAACTTGGTCAAAAGGCAGAAAATACGCACCAACCATTCACGCTCTAAAGGCAAAATTAAACGCCATTAAAGAATCTGAAATTAATCATTTAAAAAAGAAAAATGCTGATTTCAATGAAGAATATACCGAAATTGTAACTACAAAATTAATTCAAAAAATAACCAGTCATTTTGCAAATCATTTAAAAGATGACAACACGGTTGTAGATGAAAGTGTAGAGTGGATTAATAAAGTTTTTCAAATAGAAAACCAAAAATAGTATATTTGTTTTCGAAACATTAAGAAATTTAGTTGCATTAAGCAAAATGAATATGACAAAAAAAGAAGTAACCAAATTATCTTTTGAAATTACTGGATTTGCAATAAAAGTTCATAAAAAACTTGGTCCAGGGTTACTTGAAAGTGTTTATGAGCATTGCTTAAAGTTTGAATTAGAAAGGAATGGCTATAATGTAAAACAACAAGTTGTTGTTAAAATTGAATATGATGATTTGGAACTTGAATCAACATTAAGAATAGATTTATTGGTAAACGACACAGTAATTATAGAATTAAAAACAGTTGAAAGTATTTTGCCCATTCACGAAGCACAACTTTTAACTTATATGAAATTATTAGAAAAACCTCAAGGATTGCTGATAAATTTCTACACAACAAATATTACAAAATCTTTGAAACCATTTGTGAATCAATATTTTTCAAGACTTGATGACTAAATACTTAATGAAACTTAATTTCTTAATGTTTTAAATAATAAAATAGTGAGTAAAACCATACGAATAGGAACACGCGATAGCGAATTAGCACTTTGGCAAGCCAAAACAGTTGAAAAACAGTTGAACGATTTGGGCTATAAAACAGAAATTATCGCTGTAAAATCCGATGGAGATATTGTTTTAGATAAACCATTATACGAATTAGGAATTACCGGAATTTTCACAAAAACCTTAGATATAGCAATGACTCAAGGCAAAATTGACATTGCAGTACATTCTATGAAAGATGTGCCAACACTTTTGCCTGTTGGTATTGTACAAGGCGCTGTTTTGGAAAGAGCTTCAGCATTTGATATTTTGGTTTATAAAGAAAATTTAAATTTCTTACACGAAGAAAACGGTACAATTGCTAGCAGTAGCTTACGAAGAAAAGCAAGTTGGTTACACAAATATCCAAGTCATAAAATAGAAGATATTCGTGGTAATGTAAATACGCGCCTGCAAAAAGTAGCCGATTCAAATTGGGGCGGTGCTATTTTTGCGGAAGCCGGTTTGGAACGCATCCACTTAAAACCAGAAAAGGCAATTATCTTGGATTGGATGATTCCTGCACCCGCTCAAGGCGCTATGGTTGTGGTATGTAATGCAGATGATTTCTTTTCTTTAGATGCCGTTTCGCAATTAAATCATATTGAAACAGAAATTTGCACGTATATAGAACGTCAATTTTTAAGAACATTAGAAGGAGGTTGTACAGCACCAATTGGTGCAATCGCTACGTATAATGAAAAAGAAGATGTAATTGATTTTACAGGTGTTTTATTATCAATTGATGGAAAACAAAAATTAGAAGTTACTAAAACCGTTGATGTTTCAGAATGGAAAAAATTAGGATTTCATACCGCTCAAGAAATTTTGAGTAATGGTGGCGAATCCATAATGTTATCCATTAAAAACGAAATAAAAAAATAGTATCTTTGATGAATTATAAAGCAATAAAAGATGAAATCCAAAATATCATTTACGGAAAGAGCGGAAATAGCCAAAAAACTCTTATCCGAACAGTTGCCGATTACCTTAGAACAAGCGAAAGAGCAAGCGCTTTGGTTAAAAAAGACAAGCAATACAAACAAGAAGAAACTGAGAAATTAATTGAATTTTGTGACCAAAATAATCTTTGGGTAAACGAAAAAGTAAATTTTGATTTATTTGTTTCGGAAGGAGCTGAGCAAAAAGTGTATATTAAAAATAACACAACAGTTTTTAAACTTAATGATGCTATATATTATGAATCTTGGCAAGATTACTTAATTAATTTACAGCTTAATAATTATTTTTTCCCTGACACAACCTATACTTTAGTTGGTTTTTGTTTGATTGATGAAA
>JBIPOM010000061.1:0-12704 GCA_044379175.1 Flavobacterium sp.
AAAATCTATATGGAAAAGAAGATGGTTTTTTCTTTAAGAAAAAGTATTTGTACCACTCTGAAAGTTTCTTTCAAAAACATGGTGGTATTGCAATCATTTTTGCACGATTTTTACCCATTGTAAGAAATTTTGTACCTATTATTGCTGGGATTGTACACATGAAAAAAAGCAAATTTATGTTGTATAATATTTTAAGTTCTATTTTATGGTCGTTTATTTTGGTGTATGCAGGCCATTATTTATATGGCTTGTTTTTAGAAAAATTTGATATTGATTTAAAACATCATATCGAAAAAATCATACTAATCTTAGTAGCTGTAACTACATTCCCTTTAGTAATGAAAGCCATTAAAGCAAGAAAATTAGGAAATGAAGATCCAACTGGAGATGAATAAAAAAAAGAGCACCAAACTATAAATTGGTGCTCTTTTTTTATTCTGTATATTTCTTTAATTCTTTTTTTAAATTGTTGGTTTTTGGCCCAACCGAATCTGAGCTCACTAATTTACCTTCTTTATTGAAAATCATATATCTTGGAATCATTGACACATCTAAATCAATTAACCATTTTGATGCTTTTGGATTTATAACTAAAAAAGATTGTGCCTCTGGTAATTTCTCAAATTCTGTAGTTCTTTTCCAATTTTCAAATTTCGTATCAATTGATAAATAAATAAAAACTACATCATCCATTTCATTAATCATTTTTAAAGAATACGGCAATGCTTCTCTACAAGGCGCACACCAACTTGCCCAAAAATCAACAAAAACTACTTTTCCTTTATTTAAATTTAAAAGTTCTTCTAAAGAAGTTTCTTTTTTATTCTTATCAAATAAAACCAATTTATTATTGATTTGTTTTAATTCATCTATTTCTACTAAATTATCTTTTTCAAATTTATCTAATAATTCGGAATCATTACAATACTTTTTAAACTTTTCGAAATACAATTTCAAATCTAAATCATTTTGAAAACCTAATCTTTGTAAAGCATTAAACAACAAAAGCGTTTTTATTTTCGGACTAAAAAGAGTAGAATTTTCAACTTTGGAAAACATATCTTTATAATCAATTTTTTTACTCTCCATATTGAAGGTTTTCATCTTACCATCAATTTCCATTTTATTCTTATCAATAGTTTTAGTGATAGTTACACCCATTTCATTTTCAGCATAATTCATTAAGTAAAAACTAAAAGATTTTAAACCCAACAAATTATCAGACTCTAATTCATTTTCAAATTCTTTATAATTTGTTCTTGAAATGTTCTTAAGATAAAGTATCCCGTTTTTATAAAACAAATTAGCCATTTCATCAGAAATTAAATCTTGATTTTTTAAACTATCAATTGTAGATTTTAACCTAAGTTTATATTTTTCGTTAGATTCAAAATATCTCTTCTGGTTCTTTTCTGGACTACTTTTACTTCCTTTAATAAATTCATAATATTCTACAGGGTGAAACAATCCTGTTTGTGATTCAAAATTAAGATCGAAAGGTTTTATATCACGATTTTGAAGGGTAAAAAGCGGATAACCTTTTTCATAACTAATTACCACTTTATCCCCTTTTTGTAATTTCGCCAAAGTAGATTTATTTATTTCGATAAAATTATGATATAATAAAACCGAATCGTCTTTTGGTAAAAACGTATAGGTGAAATTTTGAGTTTGGTTTTGAACAGATAGATCTAATTTATTGAGTCCAGAATTATCAATAACAGAAACCAAAGACGCTAATCTTTTAAGTCCTTTACTTTCATACGACTTGGCAAAATAATCACTTTGTTTAAAAATTAAAGTAATTGAATCCGTTTTTTGCGCAAAAGCGAAAGCAGTAAAGAATAATGTGAATAAAATATTTTTCATTTGTAAGCTTTTGTTTATAACGCAAAAATGAATATTTATTATGTAACTTCAAACAAATTCTTACTTTTACATTATATTTTTGAAAAACAAATTATGCAACTGAGCTATTGGGAAATAAAAAATTGGTTCTCCAACGTGGATTTTACCATAGTAGGTAGCGGAATTGTAGGTTTACATACCGCGATTCGGTTAAGAGAACGGTTTCCAAAAGCCAAAATTATACTATTAGAAAAAGGTGTTTTGCCTCAAGGTGCCAGTACTAAAAATGCTGGTTTTGCTTGTTTTGGAAGTGTTTCTGAAATTATTGACGATTTAAAAACACATACTGAAGAAGAAGTTATCCAATTAATTCAAAAAAGATATGCCGGTTTGCAACTTCTTCGTAACAACTTAGGTGATGCTGCCATTGATTATCAACCTTTAGGCGGTTACGAATTGTTTCTGAAAGAAGACGAAGCGTTTTATAGTGATTGTGTTTCCAAAATTCCTTTTATAAACGATATCGTTCGTCCATTATTCAAATCAGAAGTGTATACTAAAGTAAATGATAGTTTTAAATTTAAAAACACGTTTGAACATTTGATTTTTAATGCTTTTGAAGGTCAAATTGACACTGGAAATATGATGCAAGCCTTATTAAAAAAAGCCGCATTACACGATATTTTAATTCTAAACCATCAAACGGTTTCTGATTATCAAGAAACAAATAATGAGGTAGAGGTTGTAACCAATGAAGTTACTTTTAAAACCAAAAAACTGATTTTCACTACAAATGGTTTTGCTTCCGAATTAACCAAAAACGAAGTCAAACCTGCAAGAGCGCAAGTTTTAATTACAAAACCAATTGAGAATTTACACATCAAAGGCACTTTTCATTTAGACCAAGGCTATTATTACTTCCGAAATATAAATAATAGAGTGCTTTTTGGTGGTGGGAGAAACTTAGATTTTGAAGGAGAAACCACTACTTCATTAGAAACTACTGAAAAAATTCAAAATCGCTTGGAAGATTTGTTAAAAAATGTAATTTTGCCTGATACCCCTTTCGAAATTGAACATAGTTGGAGTGGCATAATGGGAATAGGAAATTCGAAAAAACCAATTGTTCAACAAGTAAGCAATAATGTATATTGCGGCGTTAGAATGGGCGGAATGGGAGTTGCTATAGGGAGTTTAATTGGAAAAGAAGTAGCAGATTTAATATAAAATGGCAGCAATAAAAGCAACAATAAAACCAAAAAGCACTGAAAAAAAAGGATTTTTCAGCCAGATGATGCGTTTCTTTTGGAAACTAATTATATGGTTCAATATTATTAGTTTGTTTTTTGTAGTGCTTTATAAATTTGTGCCCGTGCCTTACACGCCACTTATGGTAATCCGATATTTTGAAAATAAATCCGCAGGGAAAAACATTGAAACCAAACACCATTGGGTACCCATAGAAGACATTTCTAAAAACCTACAAAAAGCAGTTATTGCGAGTGAAGATGGCAGATTTTTTGAACACAACGGCCTGGATTTTTCTGCAATGCGAAAAGCCGCAGTAGGAAATTTTAAAGGTAAAAAACTAAAAGGCGGAAGTACTATTACACAACAAACAGCAAAAAATGTTTTTCTTTGGCAAGGAAGAAGTTATTTCAGAAAAGCATTAGAGGCCTATTATACGGTATTAATTGAATTAATTTGGGGCAAAGAACGCATACTTGAAGTGTACCTAAATAGTATTGAAATGGGCGATGGTATTTATGGTGCTGAAGCCGCTACACAACATTGGTACAAAAGAGATTGCAAAAGCTTAACACGAATGCAAGCCGCCGGAATTGCTGCAATATTACCAAATCCAAGACGATTTAGTCCAAATGGTTCGGCGTACATTAGTCGAAAACAAAGCAAAATTGCCCGCTATATTTTAATGACAAAATTAAAATATTAATAACTATAAAAATGAAAACTGTATTAGTAACTGGTGCTGGTGGAGGAATTGGCAAACAAACTGCATTATATTTCGCTAAAAATAACTGGACCGTTATTGCTACGTTACTTCATCCTTCTGAAGGCGAAGATTTTAAAGATATTTCTACTATTTTTTGTTATGAAATGGATGTTACATCCACTGAAAGCATTGCATTGGCTACAAAAATTATTTTGGATAATCATCCTAAAATTGATACAATTATCAATAATGCTGGAATGGGCTACAGAAGTTTTGTAGAACTATCAGAAGACAAAAAAATTGATACAATAGTAAATGTAAATTGGCTTGGTGTTGTAAAAGTATGTAGGGCATTTATTCCAACATTTAGACAACAAAAATATGGACAATTTATAAATATTACTTCTGTTGCGGGCTTAGTAAATTTGCCTCTTGGAAACTTTTATCATTCGACCAAACAAGCAGTTGAAAGTTTTTCTGAGTGTATGGCTTATGAACTGGTAGATTTTAATATTAGTATTGCAACTGTTCAATTTGGTAATGCACCCACATCATTTCAAAAGAACGTGACCAAATGCGCACCTACCGAAATTTTTTCTTACAATAAATTAATGGATAAAATTTCGAAATTGCTTTTGGATAAATCAGGTAAGAACGAAGAGTTACCTCAACAAATTGTTGAAAAATTATTTAAAATTGCCGAAAAACCAAATAAAAATTTCAGAAGATATACCATAGGTTTTGATGCCAATATCATGCGAATTTTAAGACGTGTATTGGGCTACAAAATATTTAACTATATCATTAGAAAATTTACTTTAAATAAATAGCCCTTTAGTATTTTCTAAAGGGCTTGTTCTATTTATATTTTTTTGATTCCCATATTGAACAACGTAAATACTTGCAAATCTACATTTTCTTGAATGGTTGCGGCTACAGATTTTCCAGCTCCATGCCCTGCATTTACTTCTATTCGAATTAAAACTGGATTGTCTCCTGTTTGTTTGTCCTGCAATTCAGCTGCAAACTTGAAACTATGCGCTGGCACTACACGGTCGTCATGATCGCCGGTAGTAACTAAAGTAGCAGGATATTTTGTTCCCGCTTTTACATTATGTACAGGCGAATACCCTTTAATGTATTCAAACATTTCGGCACTTTGGTCCGCTGTTCCGTAGTCGTAAGCCCACCCAGCACCAGCGGTAAATGTGTGATAACGTAACATATCTAAAACACCTACTGCAGGTAACGCAACTTTAATTAAATCAGGGCGTTGTGTCATAACAGCCCCTACTAATAATCCGCCATTTGAACCGCCTTTTATGGCTAAATAATCAGATGAAGTATAGTTTTCTTTGATTAAATAATCGGCAGCTGCAATGAAATCGTCAAATACATTTTGCTTTTTAAATTGGGTACCAGCATCGTGCCATTCTTTTCCATATTCGCCACCTCCGCGTAAATTCGCCACAGCATAAATGCCTCCATTTTCTAACCAAACCGCATTTGAAATACTAAATGCAGGAGTTAAACTTACATTAAATCCACCATAACCATATAAAATAGTAGGGTTTTTTCCGTTTAATGAAGTTCCTTTTTTATAAGTAATAATCATCGGAACTTTTGTACCGTCTTTAGACGTATAAAACACTTGTTTCGATTCGTAATTTTCTGAATTGAAATCTACTTTAGGTTTTTGATATATTTCAGATTTCCCAGTTTTTGGTTCAAATGTGTAAATGGAATTTGGAGTTACATAATTGGTAAATGAAAAATAGAGTGTAGTTTCATTCTCTTTTCCACCAAATCCACTTGCCGTTCCCACACCAGGTAATTCAATATCACGCACTAGCTTTCCTTCATAATCATATTGTTTTATAAAGGAAACGGCGTCTTTCATATAACTTGCAAAAATAAAACCACTTCCAGTATTAGGTGACAGTACATTTTTGGATTCTGCAATGCAATCTTTCCAATTTTCTTTAGCAGAATTAGACAAATCAAAAGTGACCACGCGTTTGTTTGGTGCTTTGTAATTGGTTACTAAATAAATTTTCGATCCTTTATTGTCTAAAACATCGTTGTCGTTTTCGTAGTTATCAATTAATGTTACAATTTTACTATTTGCTTTTGATAAATCTAAGAAATACAATTCGTTTCCAGAGGTAGAATTTGCAGCGGTAATAAATAAATAATTTTCATCTTGAGAAACGCCACCACCAACATACCTTCTTTTTACATCGCCACCAAAAATTAATTTGTCCGTATTTTGAGAAGTATTTAATTGGTGATAATACAATTTATGTTGGTCCGTTTTTGCCGATAATTCACTCCCTTCAGGTTTGTCGTAACTTGAGTAGTAAAAGCCATCGTTTTTGTACCAAGAAACCCCACTAAACTTTACATCCACAATAGTATCTCCAATAATTTTCTTAGTTTTAGCTTCCATTACAATTATTTTACGCCAATCGCTTCCACCTTCAGAAATAGAATAAGCTACTAAACTTCCATCTTTACTAAAATCAATTCCGCCTAAAGAAGTCGTTCCGTCTTTAGAAAAAGTATTAGGATCTAAGAAGAGTTCTTCTTTTCCATTTTTATCTTTTCTATACAACACTGATTGATTTTGAAGTCCATTATTTTTATAATAATAAGTGAAATCACCTTCTTTAAATGGTGCCGAAATTTTTTCGTAATTCCATAATTGCTCCATTCTCGTTTTTAGTTTATTTCGGTATGGAATTTGGGCTAAGTAGTCATAAGTTACTACATTTTGAGCTTTTACCCAAGCTTCGGTTTCGGCACTTCTGTCGTCTTCTAACCAACGATAAGGGTCGTTGATTTTTTCACCAAAATAGGTGTCAACTTGGCCGATTTTTTTCGTTTCAGGATAGGTAATTTTATTTTGAGCCATACTACCGAATGAGAAAATTAAAGTTGTAAAAATAAATATTGCTTTCATATATAAAATTTATTGTTTCAAAGTAATTAAGTATCGCTTTATTTTAATTCGTGTTAGCAAGCAAACGAATTTGTACAAGGCGATTTCATTAGATTTTGATTTATTTAGTTACAAATATAAAAAATCCCGAATAAATTCGGGACTTTTTAATCTTTTTTAGTTTATTGAATTGTAATTGGGAAAGTTACTTCAGCATCGGTGCTTCCTCCTGCATTGGCAATATTTCCTGAAGCTACTCCTGTTGCTGATTTGTTAGGCAAATGTCTTAGAGTAACAATTAAATTTCCTGTTCCCATAGCATTAGTTTGATAAGTAAAACCTAAACCAACTGGTTTGTTATTTGAATCATTATCCGTATATGTAATTGCACCTAATCCAGATGATAATTGATAAAAAATTTGATGGTCTTCATCTTCAGCTAAAATCTCTTCAGTTATATTATCTGCTGGATTTACACTTTCATTTAAAAATTGTACTGAACCTAAATAAGTAGTATTCGCTACTAAATTCCCAACAACCGATACAACTGGTGCATTTGGTCCATCGCCATCTAAATCTTTTGATTGCAAGATGACTGATGTTCCGCCATTCGTTAATGTTACTTTTACTGTAGTTATTAACTCTTCTTCATTCGTAGCTGGAGGTGGAATAGTATCCAAGTCGTTACAAGAAAAAACGATTAATCCTAATAAAGCTAAACTGATTTTTTTTAAATTTTTCATTTTTTTAAATTTTAATAATTAAATTTTATTTGTAATTGTAAATTTCTACCCATTTCGTCAACAAAAAAACGTTGTCTATTTAGGTAATCTCTATATGTTTCGTTTGTTAAATTATCTATACTAAATGCGATAACTAAATTGGTCTTTTTAGAGGTTACGAATTCTATTTCCGAATAAAAATGCCATAAATTATACCCTTTTGGTGGTTCGCTAATAGGAACTTCTATGGCAACCAATTGATTATTTTGTATAATATTAGCCGAATAATTATAATTTGGAAATTGATTCTGAGTAAAAACCCATTCGTTTTTTATTTCTGTCTTTAAATTATACCACCGTTTTTCTTGCCATTTTAAAGCATTCGTAATTTTTAAGGGTGGTACATCTATTAAATGTTTGTTGCTAGATGCATCCCAACCATATACATAAGAAGCAACTAAATTATATGACCCTTTTTTTAAAAAACCAGTATTTACCGCAATATCTAATCCAGATAAAACAGCATTAGTTTGCTGATATGCCCAAACAGGAAACGCACCTCTAATTGTTGTCTCAAAACCAACTGGTTTTAGAAAAATAAAATCGTTAATAGAATTAAGATAGGGTTGAATTTCAAAACCAGATTTTTGCCAATATTTTGTAATTGTTGAGGCTATTTTAAACGATTTTTCTTGCTGTATTCTCAAATCACCTAGTTCAATTTGTCCGTTAGAATGATGCAAACCATCACTAAACAATTCCGAAACATTTGGGTTTCTTGAAGCAAAATTCATGTTAAAATACCAAATATAATCGTGGTGAAACGTTTTCTTAAATCCAATATTTCCAGAAAAATTATAATAATTAAATTTAGGTTTTGTGAAATACTGATTTCCAACTTCAGCTTGAATAAAAGAATTGAACTCTTCATTATAGTTACGTTCGTTCCATCTTGATTTTAAATAATATTTTGATGCTCCAACAGTACTTAAATCAAATCTCCCTCCAAATTCAACCACTAAAGATGTATCCAAATTGTATGAAGCAACATTGTAAATACCAATTTCATTTTTAGAAAAAGTTGGAATTAAAGGTCGAACTCCAGTAAACGGATTAGCTTCATTATTTTGTAAAAACAAATTCACTCCATTTTTAAGTTCAAATTTTCCTTTTTGAGTTTGAAAATCTACTTTTAAAATATGTGTTTTCAAATCTAAATCTAAAGCAGCATTGGTGTTTTGACTATTTCTTCTTACATCAAACTCTTTTCTATTATTCCATTGAAAAGAATAGACAACATTTAAACTTGAAAATTCAGTTAAAGAAATTTGATCCTGTAATTTCAAAAAATGATGAGTAGCTTCTTGCCTAGGATGCGACAAATTATAGGTAAAATCTTCAATAACAGCTGGTTGTAAGTTCACAATTGCATTATACAAATCGTTTGTATTTCCAATATGTGAGGCTTTTAAAATTCCAACTTGAGAATTGTACAAACTATAATACGTAGATATTGAATGCTTTGCTAATTGGTACGTTAATCCTCCAGAAAAATTTTGCTCTCTATTTCCTGAATTACTTAAAATATAATTTTTAGTTTCTCTATCGCCAAAATATTTTAGAGACACATTAAAATTCCAATTTAAACCGTTTTCTTTGGCTCTTAATAAACTGGTAGCGGCACTTCCTCCTCTACCATTAGAATGTAACGAAAACATTGTTTTACCAATTAACGTATCCGTTTTAATCAGATTAGGTTCAAGAAGTATTACTCCACCAATGGCATCACCTCCATATTGTATGGCTGCAGCACCTTTGATAACTTTAATTTTCTGGATAGAATTAATATCAATATTTGGTGCATGTTCCATACCCCATTGTTGATCTTCAATACGAATCCCTTGATTTAAAGTCACCACTCTATTGCTATGCAAACCATTTATAATAGGTTTTACTATTGAATTTCCAGTTTTTAAGGCGCCTACACCAGCAATTTCTTTTAAAACATCACCTAAATTTTGACTACTATATCTTTCAATTGTACTTTTTGAAATCAGATTTTCTTTTTGTGATTTGGATTCAGTAGTACTTTTTGATTGTATAGCAATTTCTTCAATTTGGGTTTCGTTTATAATCATAATAGCATTTATTATCAAATTACTTTCTAAAAAATACTTTTGTTTAAAAGGTAAGTATCCTGAAAAAGAAAATTCAATAACATGGTTTCCTCCCTTCAAATTATAAATGGTGTAATTACCATTTACATCTGTAGAAGTTGTTTCGCCGTGTGTATGTACATGGACATTTTCCATTGGTTCGTTAAACTTATTTACAACTTTACCAGAAACTTGAAACTGAGAGTGTGCAAAAAGAGAAACTAAACCAAATAAAAAGCTAAAAATAAATCGCATTTTAATAGTTTAAATTTACAAACAAGCCCGTATAGAAAGGCTTTTATTCTAAAATATTAAACTAAAGGCGGTCCTCGATAAGAAAAATATAAATATTCATTTTCTTTTACGAAGGATTCGTAAATAGAAGAATAATGAAATGTGTGATTGGGATTTTTAAATTCAAAAGTAAAAACAGCTTCTGCTAAAAAGGCTGCAAATTCAAAGTCGCAAACTGGACAATCACTATGATTATCGTTTGAAAAATGCATTTTAGAAGTGTTCTCTTGAGCAACTTCATTATGGAAATGATGTGCTTCATCTATAAAAATATGTAACGACTGATAGCAAATAGCAAAAAGTAGCGCTATTGCCATCAGTATATTATATTTTACATATTTTTTTTGCATTATACCAATTTATTAGCTACTAAATATTCTGCTATTTGTATGGTATTTGTTGCGGCACCTTTACGTAAATTATCGGCAACAATCCACATATTTAGTGTGTTTGGTTGACTTTCATCTCTACGAATACGGCCTACAAAGACAGCATCTTTACCTTCTGCGTAAAACGGCATTGGATAGGTAAACGTATCTAAATTATCTTGAACTGTAATTCCAGGAGTATTGTGTAAAAGGGTACGAACTTCGTTTACATCAAAATCTGAATAAAATTCTACGTTAACAGCTTCACTATGTCCACCAACTACGGGAATTCTTACTGCAGTAGCTGTTACTCCAATAGTTTTATCATTTAATATTTTTTGAGTTTCGCGAACCAATTTCATTTCTTCTTTCGTGTAATCATTTTCTTCAAACACATCACATTGTGGTATCGCATTTCTATGAATTTGGTATTTATAAGCCATTTCGCCATTTATACCTGCATATTCGTTTTCTAATTGTTGCACGCCTTTTACTCCTGTTCCAGTAATAGATTGGTATGTAGAAACTATTATTCGTTTTATTTTATATTTTTTGTGCAATGGCGCTAAAGCCATTACTAATTGAATCGTAGAACAATTTGCATTTGGAATAATCTTGTCGTCAGCAGTTAAAATGTCAGCATTAATTTCAGGAACGACTAATTTCTTAGTTTCATCCATTCTCCAAGCTGAAGAATTATCAATAACTGTTGTGCCGGCAGCTGCAAATTTTGGCGCCCAAGTTAAAGAAGTTTCCCCACCAGCAGAAAAAAGAGCAATATCTGCTTTCATATCTACTGCAGTTTGTAAACCGACAACTTTATATGTTTTTCCGTTGAATTCAATTTCTTTTCCTACAGATTTTTCTGAAGCAACAGGAATTAATTCTGTAACTGGAAAATTTCTTTCTTTTAATATTTGAAGCATTACTTCTCCCACCATTCCAGTGGCTCCAACTACGGCTACTTTCATATCTTTACATTTGTTTTTTTAGCACTGCAAAAGTATAAAACTTATTGCTAATAATTTTCATATAAAAAGGTAATAATCATAAAAAAACTGCCCGTAAGCAGTTTTTAAAAAATTTTATTTTACCAAAGAATCTAACAAAGTTAACAATTCAGGTGACGAAGGTCTTGTTGCATCTGCATTTACAATTTTTCCTTCTGGACTAATTAAGATAAATCTTGGAATTCCATTAATTTTATAACCTTGTACGAAATCAGATTTCCAATCTTTATCTGCTAATAATTGAATACCTCCTAAGTTTTTTTCCGTAACAAACTTGCTCCATTTGTCGTGATTTTTTTGCTCATCAACTGAAATACTTACAAATTCGATATTTTTACCATGATAAGCTGCTTCTGTTTTTTGTAAAAAAGGAATTTCTTGACGACAAGGTCCACACCAAGTTGCCCATACATCTACATAAACGTATTTCCCTTTTAAGTCCTCTAAAGACGTAACTCCACCTTTATGATTTTCATATTTAAAAGTTGGTGAAGCCGTTCCGTTTAATTTTTTTAATTCAAAACTTGCAGAAAGATATTCCACCATTCCTAACATGCCTTTTTCAACATCACCTTTATATTTAACTACAAAACCAGCATCTAAATCTTGAGGTAACGCTGCAAAAATAGTTTCTTTGTATTTGGCTACTTCCGCAGTTAGAGTTTCTAAGTTTTCCGCTTTCATTAATGGCTCAATAGCAGATTGGTCTTGTTGTTTTAGCGTTTCAGCAGCTAAAAACATATTTTCTTTTGCTCCTTTTCCTTTAAAAGAAATGGTATTGTCAAAATCTTTATAATCTAAAGAAACTTGTAAATCTGTAGCATTAGTTAAATATAAATCTGCATATTGCTCATCCACTTCCAGTTTAAACATACCGTCTGTTACTTTGAAAGTGGCGTTAAAATCGCCTTTTTTATCTGCCACAATCATTTGGCTAAAACCTCTTGATTTTACATAAATGGTATCGGTTGGTTGGTTTGCAATTTTAGCTGAAAACTTAACTTGTGCAGTGGCTGTTAAAGAAAAAAGACCTGCTACAACGCCTAATAAAAATATTTTGTGGTTTGTCATTTTGAAAAAATTAATTTATAAAGTGTAAATATAACAGAATTAAAAAAATAAAACACAAAAAAATTGTTAAGATTATTAATTGTTAAACTAAAATAAAATTTAAATTTATTATACTTTTGCATCCGAGACCTTTGGTCAAATTATATGAAATAAAAAACAAATAACCATGTATAGAAGTCATAATTGTGGTGAACTTAACGCTACACATATTAATCAGGAAGTTACCTTAGCAGGTTGGGTTCAAAAAACACGTGATAAAGGTTTTATGATTTGGATTGATTTGCGTGATCGATATGGAATTACGCAATTAATTTTAGATGAAACCAGAACGGATAAAGCC
>JBIPOM010000210.1:0-3427 GCA_044379175.1 Flavobacterium sp.
GAAGTTACTTTAAAAAATAATGACAAAGCGATTTTAAAAGTATATTACGATCATTTTCCCTATTTAGGAATTTGGACCAAACAAAACGCTCCATTTTTATGTATTGAGCCTTGGTGTGGTTTAGCAGATGGCATAAATCATAACGGAAATTTAGAAGAAAAAGAAGGAATAAATCATTTACCAGCTGGTGAAGATTTTTTAAGAGCCATCCGAATTGAAATTTTAGAATAAGTATTAAATTCTGGGTTTATTCAGCCCTCTGTCATATAAAATAATACTTCCAGCTACAGAAACATTTACACTTTTTTCAGATTTAAATTTTACTAAATGGTGGCATTTTTCCATAGCTTTTTTAGTCATTCCATGATCTTCTGCGCCTAATAAGTATACACATCGTTGCGGATGATGAAAGGTTTCTAAATCTTCGGCAGCATCATCTAATTCTACACCAACCAAACGTGCGCCTTTGGGTAAGTTTTCGTAAAATGCTTCAAAAGTATCATAATGAAAATAAGGAATCGCTTTTACTGCGTTGTGTGTATCGCAAGCTTGTTTGGCATAACGTTTTCCAATGGTAAAAATAAAACTAGCACCAAAGTTTTGTGCCGAACGCCATAACATTCCTAAGTTTTCAGGTGTTTTGCCGTTTTGAATTCCAATGCCAAAAAATTCGTTTATAAAATTATCGTTCATCTTAATTTAGTATGTAAAATCGAAGAATTATATTTTTGAATGTCAATTACTTTGTTTTCCCCAACAATATCATTCCACCAATCTCTTTCGCAACTTAACCATAAACTTGTCATGCTGAAAGCATCTCTTATTGTTGAATTTATACTGACGTTAATTAAATTGGCGATATCCTTTCAGGGTGACAAACGGGGTTGTTTTTTCTTAAAATTAGAAATTATATTATCCTTTGCAATTCTTTTTTATTAGTAATGGTAATTTTTTTGCCTTGTAAAGAAATCCAACCTTCTTTGTTAAAATCGGATAATAATCGAATGCAACTTTCTGTAGCTGTACCAATCATTCCAGCAATTTCTTCTCGAGATAATTGAATTTTTAAACTTCCATCTTCTTGAATACCAAAGTCGGTTTCTAATTTAAGTAGTGTTTCTGCCAAACGTTGTTTTACTGTTTTTTGTGCCAAATTAACCATATTATCATCGGCATCTTTTAAATCGCCACAAACCGATTTCATCATATTTAATGAAAACTGATTATTTTCGTTAAAAAACTGCAATATTTCTTGCTTTGGAATAAAACAAACTTGCATATCTTCCACAGCAACGGCACTTAAATTAGTAGATTCTTCACTAATCAAAGAACGTTGTCCTAAAAGTTCTCCTTTTTTTGCAAGTTTTACTATTTGATCTTTTCCGTTATCGCTAAGTTTGGATAATTTACAAATACCATCTTTAATACAATAGATTCCATTTAAAGCATCTCCTTCGTTAAAAATGGGTTCTCCTTTTTTTACTGTGTATGATGTTTTACAATCGGCAATCCTCAATAACTCATCTTTTTTTAATGCCTTAATTGCACTAAACTCTCTAACAATACATTGTTCACATTTACTCATAAAATCACAATTAATTGAAGTCAGTACAAATTTACAAATAGTATGACAAATATCATATTTTACTTATGAACAAAATATCACCTTTGTATTAGGTAAAATGAGCATTATTATGGGCAATAAAAATTGTTTTCATTGTGGTAAGGAATATACTGCAAAAGAAGAAATTCAATTTGACGAAAAATCATTCTGTTGTGTGGGATGCAAAACAGTGTATGAAATATTTAGTCAAAATGATTTAACGTGTTATTACGATTTTCAATCGGCTCCTGGAGCCACACCACTAGAGATTAATGGTAAATATGATTTTTTAGATGATGAAAAAATTCAATCCAAATTATTGGAATTTCAAGAAAATTCAATTTATATTGTTTCCTTATTCATACCACATATTCACTGTAGTTCATGTATTTGGATTTTGGAAAATTTACAAAAACTTCAAAAGGGAATAAGTACTTCTCAAGTTAATTTTACACAAAAAAAGGTTCGAATTACTTATAATTCTGAACAAACCAATCTAAAAGATATCGTTTATTTATTGTCATCCATTGGTTATGAGCCTTATATTAGTTTAGAAAACTTCGAAACAGACACCAAACAAATTGATAGAAGTTTAATTTATAAATTAGGAATTGCTTTTTTCTGTTTTGGAAATATTATGCTGTTGTCCTTTCCTGAATATTTTGAAGTAGATGAATTTTGGATTAATAAATATCGAAATTTCTTTAGAACGTTGATTTTCTTTTTATCCTTACCTTCTTTTTTATATTCGGCAAGTGGTTATTATATTTCTGCTTATAAAAGTATAAAATCTAAGATGTTAAATATTGATATTCCTATAGCTTTAGGAATAATTGTCATGTTTATACGAAGTGTAATTGATATTACATTCGATTATGGTCAAGGTTTTTTTGATAGTTTAACAGGGTTGGTTTTCTTTATGTTGTTAGGAAAATTATTTCAACAAAAAACGTATGATTTTTTATCATTTGAACGCGATTTTAAATCTTATTTTCCAATTGCTGTAACAAAAATTAATCAAAATGGAGATGAAGAACCTTGTCAAATATATGATGTTGAAAAAGGTGATAGATTAATTATCAGAAATCAAGAATTAATTCCAGTTGATGGCATCTTAATTTCGCCAAAAACAGCTTTAGACTACAGTTTTGTTACAGGTGAAGCCATTCCAATCGAAAAAAAATCGGGCGATAAAATTTTTGCAGGTGGAAAACAAATGGGCGGTATAATTGAAATGGAAGTTTTGTTTTCCGTTTCGCAAAGTTATTTAACGCAATTGTGGAGCAATGATGTCTTTCAAAAGAAAATAGACCAGAAACACAAATCTATTACCGATAAAGTAAGTCAGTATTTCACACCCGCTTTGCTTTTGTTAGCTTTTGGATCCTTACTTTTTTGGTTATTTATAAATGCATATTTAGCGTTTAATGTTTTTGCTGCGGTATTAATTGTTGCGTGTCCGTGTGCTTTAGCTTTAACCGCACCTTTTACTTTAGGTAATGTGTTACGAATTATGGGAAATCATAAATTGTATTTAAAAAATGCGCAAGTGATTGAACAAATGGCAAAAGTAGATACAATTGTTTTTGATAAAACCGGAACCATTACTTCGTCTTTAAAATCAACTATAGAATATACAGGTACAGATTTATCAGATAAGGAAATTGCAATCATTAAAAGTATTGTCAGAAATTCAAATCATCCTTTAAGTAGAAAACTATATGCGTTTTTGCCTCAATCTGAAATAGTAGCAATTAATTCATACGAAGAAATAGTAGGAAAAGGAATGTTAGCTTCACTTGAAAATAACATGTATAAAATAGG
>JBIPOM010000062.1:0-12506 GCA_044379175.1 Flavobacterium sp.
AAACCCTTTAACCTATGGTTTTAATGATATCACTAATAGTACATATTTTACTAGTGTATATACAAATATCATTAACTCATTGACTATAAACGGAGCAAAAGGAGTGGTTTGTACCATTCCAAGTGTAACTTCAATTCCATATTTTACAACTGTGCCTCATGCACCGCTAACAGCTCAAGGTATAGGCAGAGGTTTAGTTCCTCCTGGAAGTGATGTAGCAACACAAGTAGCTGCAGGTACAGCAGCAATTAATCAATTAAACACTCAGTTATATGGACCATTAGATGCTATTTTTACAGCTTTTGGTGAGCCAAACCGTATAAATCCATTAAATCCATCAACTGCTAATCCAATCTTGATTAATGATAGCGATACAAATCCTTTAGTTACTCCAAATAGAAGTGCACAAATTACAGCTGCATTAACACCAAGTTTAGGAGCTGCTACTGCAGCGGCATTTGGAGCTGTTTTTGGTAGAGCACGTCAAGCAACTTCAGCTGACTTAGTTGTATTGCCAGCGTCATCTGTTATTGGTTCCACAAATTCAGCAGCACCAGCCGGAATTAATATTAATGGTGTATCTTTTCCTATGGCTAACAAATGGGTATTAACAACAACTGAAAAAGCTAGAGTAGCTGCAGCAACTACAGCTTACAATACTTCAATTATTGCTATTGCTAATACAAAAAATTTAGCTGTGGCGGATATGAATGCTGTTATGAACAAATTAATTACAGGTTTAAAAATTGAAACCAATTCAATTTATACAGCTAACTATTTTAGTGGTTCAGCTACTGAAGGACAAGTATTGTTTTCTTTAGATGGTGTGCATCCAAACGCACGTGGTTATGCGGTTATTGCTAATGAAATTATCAAAACAATAAACGCAAAATACAAATCAAGTTTACCATTACACAATCCTACTTATTTCCCAGGTATCAGTATTTTACCAACGAACTAAGCTAGTTTTTAAATAATTTCTAAATAGGCATCATTTTGGTGCCTATTTTTTTATATTTACACTTTAAAGAAAATGTATAAATCAATTGTATAAAAATGAAAAATTACCTTATCAAACTACTTATTTCAACCCTGTTAATACTTGTTATTTCGTATTTTCTAAAAATTGAAATCACCAATTATTTGGCAGCCGTTTTTATGGCAGTTGCCTTATCATTTTTAAATACCTTTTTAAAACCGATATTAAAAATACTTGCCATTCCAGTAACAATAATGTCTTTAGGTTTGTTTTTATTGGTTATTAATGCCAGTATTGTAAAAATAGCTGATTATTTTATTGATGGGATTCAAATGACGTTTCTTCAAGCGCTATTTTTTAGTGTGATATTATCGGTAAGTCAATATATTTTAAATAAAATTTTCACAGAAAAAAAAAACAATAAGTAGTTGTAAAATTCTGTAAATTAAAAACTTGTATGGGTTGCAAAAATTATATAATTTTGCAACCCATATTTATACTTCAAAAAATCAATAAAAATGAATATTAGAAAAGAACACCTTGACGCACTAAATGCCGTTGTAAAAATTACAATTGGTAAATATGAATATACTGAAAAAATTGAGAATTTTTTAGAACTTAAAAGAAAAACAGCTACTTTACCAGGTTTTAGAAAAGGTAAAACGCCTATGGATGTGGTGAGAAAACAGTTTGAAAAACCAGCAATTATTGAAGAAGTTACTGCTTTGGTGAACAAAGGGTTAAAAGATTACATCGCAAAAGAAAAATTAGATTTGTTAGGTAATGCGTTACCTCGTATAGATGAAAATTTTGATTGGAAAGCAGACGAATTGGTTTTTGAATACGAATTAGGTTTAGCACCAGAATTCTCTGTAGATTTAGCAAGAGCTTCAGGCGTAACGAGATATAAAATTATTGCAGACGATACCTTATTAAACGAGCAAGTTGAAAGAATTCAAAAGCAATACGGTAAAATTTTAACGGAAACTGAAGTTAAAAAAGGTTTTGAAATAAACGGTACGTTTTCAAACGAAGAAAAAAATATCAGCAACCAAGCTTTAATTAGTTTAGATATTTTTGCAGATGCTAAAACGGGTAAACAATTTATTGGAAAAAAAGTTGGCGATGTTGTATCGTTAAAAACAAAAGGTTTGTTTAATGACGACCATCAATTAATGGATTATTTGAAAGTAGCTCACGATGACGTTCACGGTTTAGACATTGAAGTTAATTTTACTATTGACGCCATTCAATCTGTTGAAAAAGCGGAAATTAATGACGAATTATTCGCAAAATTATTTCCAAATGGAGAAGTAACTACTTTAGAAGGTTTAAAAGCAAGAATTAAAGAAGATGCGGAACAACAATTTGTACAGCAGGCAGATCAAAAGTTTTTAAATGATGTAACAGAAGCATTATTAGAAACCACTCAATTTGATTTACCAGAAACCTTCTTAAAAAAATGGATTCAAACTATTGGCGAAACACCGTTAACTCCTGAACAAGCAGAAGCGGAATTTGCAAAATCAGAAAGAGGATTGCGTTACCAATTAATCGAATCTAAAATCTTTATTCAACATAATTTACAAGTTAGATTTGAAGAATTAAAAGATTTTACTTCAGGATTAATCAGACAACAAATGGCCCAATTTGGTCAAGCCAATGCAACAGATGCAGAAGTAGATGGAATTGTTTCAAGAGTGATGTCGAATCAAGAAGAAATTAAACGTATATCTGACCAAGTTTTGAGTTTAAAAATGATCGACTTATACAAAACAAGTGTAAAAGCTACTGAAAAAGAAGTGAACTACCAAGATTTTGTTAAAGCGATGTACGGCGAAATATAATATTCATAAAAATTAGTATATTTGAACGTCAAATCATTTTGGTTTGACGTTTTTATATTTAAAATCATAACCTTTTAAATACAATTTAAAATGAACTACGGAAAAGAATTTAAGAAATTTGCCACAAAAAAACACGGAGTAAACAGTTTGTATTACGATAAATTAGTAGGCAGTTTAACACCATATATTATTGAAGAACGCCAATTAAACATTTCACAATTAGACGTTTTTTCTCGTTTAATGATGGATAGAATCATCTTCATGGGAACCGGTGTAGACGATTATATGGCAAATATTATTCAAGCACAATTGTTGTTTTTAGAAAGTGTAGATGCTTCTAAAGACATTCAAATTTATATTAATTCACCTGGTGGAAGTGTATATGCCGGTTTAGGTATTTACGATACTATGCAATATATTAAACCTGATGTAGCTACAATTTGTACAGGAATGGCAGCATCCATGGGTGCCGTTTTATTATGTGCAGGTGCAGAAGGAAAACGTTCGGCATTACCTCATTCACGTGTAATGATTCACCAACCTTCTGGAGGTGCGTCGGGAGTGGCTACTGACATGGAAATTAACTTAAGAGAAATGTTGAAATTGAAAGATGAATTATATCAAATTATTTCATCACATTCAAAACAACCAATTGAAAAAGTATTTAAAGATAGCGAACGCGACTATTGGATGATTGCCGATGAAGCAAAAGAATACGGAATGATTGATGAAGTATTAAGAAGATAATGAATAGGTATGAGGTTAAGGGTAAAAGGCTAAGGGAATAAGGGTTTGAGTAAAGGGTATAAACATTTTGAAAGTGGTTACCCAACACCCAACACCCAACACCCAACACCTAACACCTAACACCTAACTCCTAACACCCCACACCCAACACCCAAAATAATGGCAAAAGAAGAATTAGAATGTTCGTTTTGTGGTAGAAAAAAGCCAGAAACAAGTTTATTAATAGCAGGTATAGATTCGCATATTTGCGAAAAATGTATTGAGCAAGCACACGGAATAGTAGTAGAAGAGCTAAAAGGAACAACAGATTCTGATGCTTTTGGCGATTTAGTATTGCGTAAACCAAAAGAAATAAATGCTTTTTTAAACGAGTATGTTATTGGTCAAGAACAAACCAAGAAAGTATTAAGCGTGGCTGTATACAATCATTACAAAAGATTGTCGCAAAAAGTTTCTGATGACGATGTGGAAATTGAAAAGAGTAATATTTTAATTGTAGGGCAAACCGGAACGGGGAAAACATTAGTAGCAAAAACCATTGCAAAAATGTTAAACGTACCTTTGGCAATAGTAGATGCCACTATTTTAACTGAAGCAGGATATGTAGGAGAAGATGTGGAAAGTATTTTAACACGATTGCTACAAGCGGCAGATTATGACGTAGCTAAAGCGGAAAGAGGTATTGTTTTTATTGATGAAATTGATAAGATTGCTCGTAAAAGTGATAATCCTTCAATCACTCGTGATGTTTCTGGAGAAGGGGTTCAACAAGCCTTGTTGAAATTACTGGAAGGTTCCATAGTAAATGTACCACCAAAAGGCGGTAGAAAACATCCCGACCAAAAGTTTGTTGAGGTAAATACCCAGAACATATTATTTATTGCAGGTGGTGCTTTTGATGGTGTAGAACGCATCATTTCTAAACGTTTAAACCGACAAGCGATGGGATTTAGTGCGTCTAAAGATTTAGATAAAGTAGATGCCGATAATTTATTACAATACATTATTCCACGTGATGTAAAAGAATTTGGTTTAATACCTGAAATTATTGGGCGTATGCCTGTTTTATCGCATATGGATCCGTTAGATGCAAAAACGTTACGTGCCATTTTAACAGAACCTAAAAACGCTTTAATTAAGCAATATCAGAAATTATTTGAAATGGATGAAGTTACCTTTACCATTGATGATGATGCTTTAGATTTTATTGTGGAAAAAGCGTTGGAATATAAATTAGGCGCCCGTGGATTGCGTAGTTTATGTGAAGCCATTTTAACCGATGCCATGTACGAATTACCAAGCTCGGAAGATAAACAATTACAAGTAACTAAAACATATGCTGAAAACACATTAAGCAAAAATTTATTGAAACGTTTGGAAATTGCTTCGTAAACTTTAAGCTCAGTAAAAACAAAAATAAAGCTCAAAAAATGTATGTTTTTGAGCTTTATTTATTTCTAGTACAAGGTAAATTATGCGCCTTGTATATTTTCTGAAAATAGATTAGTTGAAATTTTCTACCGATATTTTTTTAAAACCCAACTCCATAATTTTAAATGAACCCAATATTAAAATCATTTTCTATTGTTTACTTTTATAAAAGTTGTACAACTTTTAAGGAAAGATATACATCTTTTTGATAACTTAACCTTTCAAATATATTTTTTACTTCGGTAGTTTTACTTTTTTTAAACGGTTAAATAGTTACATTTCTTTCAATTCTTCCAAATAGTCTCTTAAATTAGATAGTCTTGGAATTTTGTGTTGTCCGCCTAATTTATCTTTCTTTTTCAGCCAATCGTAAAATAAGTTTTCTCTAGCTACATTTAATACAAGTGGGTTTAACGTCATGTTATTAAATCGTTTGGCTTCGTAGTCAGAATTTACTTGTTGCAAATTTTTATCTAAAAGTTCGGAAAATGCAGCGCTACTTGCTGGGTGTTTTTTAAATTCAATTAGCCATTCATGGGCTCCTTTTTCTTTTCCTTTCATAAAAATAGGCGCCACGGTATAGTCAACAATTTCGCATTGTAAGGTTTTACATGTTTTTGCTAAAGCCGTATCGGTGTTTTCTACCATTAATTCTTCTCCAAAAACATTAATATGGTGCTTGGTTCTGCCAGTTACTTTTATTCTGAAAGGATTTATTGAAGTAAATCGTATCGTATCACCAATTAAATAACGCCACAAACCAGAATTGGTAGTGATAACTAATGCATAATTTTTATTTACTTCAACGTCACTCAACGGAATTACCTTTTGGTTTTCTTTGCCAAATGTATCCATCGGAATAAATTCGTAAAAAATACCGTAATCTAACATTAAAAGTAATTCGTTAGAATCATTTCGGTCTTGTAAGGCAAAAAATCCTTCCGAGGCATTGTAAATTTCGTAATATTTAAAATCGTTTTTTGGAAACAAGTTTTTATATTGTTCTTTATAGGGTTCAAAACTTACGCCACCGTGAAAATAGACTTCTATATTAGGCCAAATTTCTAAAATATTTGTTTTTTTGTTTTCTTCCAGTGTTTTGTTTAGCAATACCATCATCCAACTTGGTACGCCGGCTAAACTGGTTACGTTTTCTAAACTACTTTCCTTAATAATGGCGGGTAATTTGGATTCCCAGTTGCTCATTAACGACGTTTTGTTGCTGGGTGTGGAGCTAAATTCTGCCCACATGGGCATGTTGTCAATTAATATGGCAGATAAATCGCCAAAAAAAGTATTGTTGTTTTCGTACAATTCTTTACTACCGCCCAAACGCAAACTTTTACCAGTAAATAACTGCGAATTTTCGTTATTATTTAAGTACATACACAACAAATCTTTACTGGCTTTGTAATGATTGTGTTCTAAGGCTTCCGAACTTACGGGAATAAATTTGCTTTTGGCATTTGTAGTTCCGCTCGATTTTGCAAAATATTTTATTGAAGAATTCCAAAAAATATTTTGTGCCCCTTGACGGGTTTGTGAAATTATCGGTTCCAAATCTTCGTATGTAGAAACGGGTATCCTTTCGTTAAATGTTTGATAGTTTTTTATACTCTGATAGTCGTATTTTTTTCCAAGAACTGTGTTTTCTGCCGATTTTAGTAAACCAAATAAAATTTCTTCCTGAACCTCCATAGGATATTTCATAAACAATTCAATTTGATGAATACGTTTTTTTAAAATCCAAGAGGCAATAGAATTTATTAAAGGTAATGGCATTTGCGTATCAGTATTTTTATAACTTTACCAAAAATAATAATTTTTATATCAATTACAATCTTTATGACAACATTTGAAGGAACATTAACAAAGATGGAAACCGAAATAGGTACACCCATTCAGTATTATTTAATTTTTGATTCCAATTTTATTAATGTCAATCAGTTAATCAATAAAGATATAGAAATTACGCACAAAGGGTATCAGTGCTTAAATTGTAGGAAAGCGAAGAAAATATGGCGACAAGGATTTTGTTATGATTGTTTTTCAACCATTCCAGCCGCCGCCGATTGGATTATGAAACCGGAACTCAGTACGGCACATTTAGATATTGAAGATAGAGATTTAGTGTATGAAAAACGAGTGCAATTGCAACCACATATTGTATATCTCGCATTGTCAAGTGAAGTAAAAGTAGGGGTAACGCGAAACACGCAAGTACCCACTCGTTGGATAGATCAAGGTGCGGTTCAGGCGATTCCAGTTCTAGAAACGCCTAATAGATATTTAGCAGGAATTGCTGAGGTGGCCTTAAAAAATCATTTTGCAGATAAAACCAATTGGCAAAAAATGTTGAAAAATGAAGTGGCACTAACTAATTTATTCGAAGAAAAAAACAAGATAAAACAATGGCTACCAGAGGAAACTAAACCCTATTTTATAGAAGAAGACCATTTATATCAATTGGATTTCCCTGTGCAAACGTATCCGTTAAAAGTAACCAGTTTAAATTTGGAAAAAACGCCAAATTTTTCTGGAAAAGTAGTAGGCATTAAAGGGCAATACTTAATTTTTGAAGACGGTACCGTTTTTAATGTACGCACCTATGAAGGGTTTGTGGTGAGTTTGAAGTTTTAAAAACGATATTCAACCCCAACGCCAAGAATTTGTTTTAATTGTACTCTTGGTCCTTCCGTAATTTGAACCCCATTTACTTCTCTTTTGTTTTTTATATCGTTATCATACAACAAATGCGTTCCAATGTTGGCTCTAACATATTTATTAACAATCATTTCAATGCTAACTTGCCAATCGATATCAATATTTCCAAAATCTTTTAAGTAATCGGTATACAGCGTTGCTCTTGTGTCTAAATTAATATTAGTCATTATTTTTCTTTTGTATTGACTAGATACTAAAGCACCTAATTCTGTTCTGTGCCGTTTTCCTTTTTTAATTATTTCTGTTCCGGTGACATCATAAATTGCCTTATCTACTCCAAAAGCGCCTTCATTTGACAAGCGTCTATCTAGTACTAATGTTGTTTTGTGAGTTACGGGTGATAAATATACCGTTAATCCTAAATCTTTTCGCGTATATTCTGCACCAATTCCCAAGAAAAGATAAGCTGGAGCAAAAGGTTTTGAAATGGCTTTGCTTACATTAGGATAACTATACCCATTGGCAAACTGAGTTAAAAAACTAAATTTTGCCCCATAAAACCAGTTGTTAATGGTATCTCTTCTATATCCAATTGTAGAGTTTAAATTAATTTGGTCATCTGTTTTTCTAAGATCTTGACTTTCTTGTTTGTTAATTCCATAACGTACTACAAGTTCATTATTCCATTTCATATTATCACGTGTGTAATTTCTATAGAAATTACCTCTTGCTAGACCAGAAATAGAATTATTTCCACCTGCAGACCAGTTTACAAAGCTAATTTGTGTAAAATCTAATCCAACTATATTTCCTTTTTTCCAATATGAAGTAGTATCTGTTTTTTCTGTTTTTACAATTTGAGAAAAAGTAAGTGTAGAAAAAAGTAATGTAATAACAATAATGAGTCGTTTAGTCATAATATATTTTAGTAAGAAACTTCGATAAACTTTTTGTATCTAACTCGGTAAGTTCTAATAACTGTTTAACAGTGCCATGTTCTATAAACACATCAGAAACACCACGATTTATAATTTTATTTTTTAAATTGTTTTTGATGGCAAAGTTATTGATACTACTTCCCAAACCACCATTAATTACACCTTCTTCAACAGTAATAATTATTTTATGTTCTTTAAATATAACAGCTAATTTTTCTTCATCTAAAGGCTTAATCCAGCCTATATGAAAATGCGAAAAATCTTCCATTTTTGCAAGGGTATCAATAGCTTTAGATACAGAATTTCCAATAGTACCAGTTGATAAAACGGCTATTTTAGTTCCTTTTTTTAAAGTAGTAATTTTTCCAATTTCAAGTTTAGAAAAAGGTTGTTTCCAAGCTACAATTTCGCCCTTTCCTCTTGGATATCGAATCGCAATCGGATGATTTAATCCTAACGAAGAAGTATATAAAATATTGCGTAAATCAACTTCATTCAACGGTGCATAAATCAGCATATTTGGAATGCAATTTAGGTAGGCTATATCAAATAATCCGTGATGAGTAGCACCATCTTCACCTACAAATCCGGCTCGGTCTAAACAAAAAATTACTGGTAAATTTTGTATAGCTACATCATGAATCACCTGATCATAAGCCCGTTGTAAAAAAGTAGAATAAATATTGCAAAACACTGTTAATCCTTGAGTAGCCATTCCAGCTGCTAAGGTAACAGCATGTTGTTCGGCAATTCCTACATCAAACGCACGTTCTGGAAACGCATCCATCATATATTTTAAGGAACTTCCAGATGGCATAGCTGGTGTAATTCCAACAATTTTTTTATTTTCAGTAGCCAATTCCACTAAAGTGTGTCCAAAAACATCTTGAAATTTTGGAGCCAAATTTTCATTTTCTGGTTTTAGAATTTTACCAGTAAGTTTGTCAAATTTTCCAGGCGCATGAAATTGCAATTGATTTTCTTCTGCGTAAGATAATCCTTTTCCTTTCGTGGTAATAATGTGTAAAAATTTCGGACCGTTTACTTTTTGTAAGCGTTTTAATTCTGATATTAATTTTGGTAAATCATGACCATCAATAGGTCCTGAATAATCAAAATTTAACGATTTTATAATGTTGTTATCTTTTGGGTTTTTACCTTTTTTTACTGTGGTTAAGTAATCTTTTAAGGCTCCAACACTTGGGTCAATTCCCATGGCATTGTCATTTAGTATCACTAATAAATTTGCATCAGTAACTCCAGCATGATTTAGTCCTTCAAAAGCCATTCCGCTGGCTATAGAAGCATCGCCAATCACTGCAATATGTTGTTTTTCTGTATCGCCATTAATATTCGATGCAATTGCCATACCTAAAGCAGCAGAAATTGAAGTTGAGGAATGACCCACACCAAACGTATCATAACGACTTTCACTTCTTTTTGGAAAACCAGAAATGCCATCAATTTCACGGTATTTATGAAAAATTTCTCTTCTCTCGGTTAAAATTTTATGCCCATAAGCCTGATGTCCCACATCCCAAACCAATAAATCATTTGGTGTGTCAAACACATAATGCAAAGCAACCGTTAATTCTATCACACCTAAACTCGCTCCCAAATGACCTTCTTTCTGGGAGACTATATCAATTATAAACTCTCTAAGTTCAGTGGCAACTTGTGGTAATTGATTTTCAGAAAGTTTCCGTAAATCGATTGGTGTCGTAATATGTGAAAGTAAATTTTCCATTTGTGCAGCAAAAATACGAATTCAGAGTGAATAGTAATTAGTTAATAGTTAAAAGTTTCGTTTTCATTTATTCTATCTCTAACTAAATTAAAAACATTATTGTATTTTTGTTTGGTATTGTAAGTAAAGCACGACCCTTGTAGTAACACCTAAAATTAGTTAAGAGTTGTATTATAAAATAGTTCCACTATGAACTGTGAGTTTTTAAATTCAGAGCTTTAAAAACATTAAGAAATTAAGTTTCATTAAGCCTTAATTATCTTAATCTCTTAATGTTTTTTATTGTTTCACAAATAATAATTATTTATAAAAAACCATTAAATTAGTAGTATAACTTATAAAATTATTTGCTTTCTATTACAACAATAATAACTAAAAATACTAATTTGGAAACTATTTTTACCGACGAATATTTTATGAAAAAAGCACTTCAGGAAGCTGAAATTGCTTTTGAGAAAGACGAAATTCCTGTGGGTGCTGTAATTGTGGTAAACGATACAATAATTGCTAGAACACATAATTTAACTGAGCTTTTACACGATGTTACGGCGCATGCCGAAATGCAAGCCATTACGAGTGCAGCAAATTTTTTAGGTGGAAAATATTTAAAAGGTTGCACGCTATATGTTACTTTAGAACCTTGCCAGATGTGTGCAGGAGCCTTATATTGGAGTCAGATTTCTAAAATTGTATTTGGTGCAGCAGATTCAAAAAGAGGTTATAAAACATTAGGCACTCAAATTCATCCAAAAACAGAAGTGGTTTCTGGAATTTTAGAAAAGGAATGTGCAGAATTAATGACTAATTTTTTTAAAAAAAAGAGATAGTTTTATTACGCAGAGATTCGCAAAGTTTTTGAGATATGATTTCTTTCTATTCATAATCAAATAATTTAAGCATGTTAAATTTTTTTGTACTTTTATGTTTTAACATTACCTAGTTATGAAAACAATTGAAATAGATACTTATTCAGATGCTGAAAAAATAATTTTAGCAGAACAATTGTGGGATAGTGTTTCTAAAGAAAATTTAACTTTATCCGAAGAAGTTAAAGCAGAATTAGATTCGAGATTGAAAAATTTAGAAAATAAAAAAATGAAATTATTTTCTTGGAATGAAGTTAAAGAGCATTTAAAGAATATTAGTTAACCTCCCAAAAATTGGAATGAAAGAATTAAGTCTTCAAAGTAAATGAAAAAAATAACTATAAAAAGTACACTTCTAATTTTTGGAATTTTAATTTTTTATGCTTGTTCATCTAAAAACTATCAAAATAAAGGTGACAATCCAAGAGAATCTGTTGAAGAAACAAGTCTTGTTGATTTTATTGAAAATATAAGATTTCATCAGAAGATAAATATTGATAGTTTGTTGAATTCATACAAAACAAAAGTTTCAAATTTAGACAAAGATGAACTTATTTTCCCTTTAGATTCTGTTATTGAATCAGATTCTAGTAGAGTTGTAGTAATTGGAAAGTTTATTAATAAAGACGATGTTTTTGCTTTAGATATATATGGCACTTGGGATAAACAGTATATTTATTTTTATAAATATGAAAATGAAACATGGAAAAAATTACAATTTGATGACGATAACGGAGATATTTTAGATTTTAGTTTTGAAAATTTTAATAATGATGAAGATGCTGAAATTTTGTTTCTTGGACATTCAAATATGAATGGCAACAGACTACATACAATTTATAAATATGATGAAAGCGAGAATAAATTTGTGAAATCCATTAGTTTATTTGCAACGGAATTGAGTTATGATTCAATAAATAATCTGGTGCATTATCAGTATTTTGGAAGTTGGTATATGAATAGCATTCAAACTGAATATCAGTGGAATAACTACAAACTAATACCTTTAAAAAGTGTTGAAAAACAATATAAAAACACTTCTGAAATGAATAATGGAAAAGAATGGATACGATACTATGAAAATCCAACTCAGGACAAAGACACTTTGGTTTTAAAGTTTCGGAAAACCTACAACGAAAAAAACAAAAAACTATATGATTTATGGGAAAATTTTTTCGATAAAAAATAAAAAAACCGCTATTCTTTCGAGTAGCGGTTTTGTTTTTTATAAAATTTCTTTTCCTTGGTTATCAAAGAAATGATATTCTAAGTACGTGTAAGCGTCAC
>JBIPOM010000211.1:0-3372 GCA_044379175.1 Flavobacterium sp.
CCCTTCGGTTACAGTATCATTCCATTCTGAAACAACAATCCCAAACCGAAAGTCTTTCGCGTTTGGGATTGTGTTTTTATCGTATTGAGATAAATTTTTATTTTCGGTTGCCATTATTTTTCCAATGAAGCAATTAAAATATCTACAGTACTTCCTTCTTGAGAAGTTTCGTATTTTTCTTTTATTGTTTTTAAATAACCTAAAGCTTCATCATTTCTCTTTAAAACAATTGACATATTAGCTGCTTTTAATAAAAATCTTGGCGTTACAAAATCATTATCATCTAAATTAGCTGCTTCAACGTATAATTTCAACGCTTCTTCATTATTGTTTAATTCTGCATTTGCATCGCCTTTTGCGCCGATAGCCAAAGCATGTAAATTTAATTCTTTTGTTGAAAAATTATCTAAATGTTCAATTGCTTTTTTGAAGTCTTTTAAATGTAAACAAGCCATACCTGCAGAATATTCTGCTAAATTAGCCGCTTTTGTTCCTGAATATTCAGAAATAATTCCTTCAAAACCTAATTTACCTTCACCACCTTTTAAAGATAATTTAAATAAAGAATCTTGCTTTTCAGTAGCATCAACTGCTTGTTGAAAGTACATTTGCGCTTGATTCATTTCTTTAAACGCTTCTTCTTGACTTGGTGTAGCTACATATTTGTCATATAAAATGTATCCTAAAGTAGCTATTGCAACAGCTCCTATAAAACCCAAAATCGCTTTTTGGTTTCTTATAACCCACTCTTCCGTTTTATTTGCGGTTTCATCTAACGTATTAAAAACACCAGCAGTGGTGCTTTCATTTTCATTTACATTAATTTCATCAACACTTGTATCAAATGCTGGATCTTTTTCTACTTCAGGTTTTGGTGATTTATAACCTCTTTTATTATATGTTGCCATTGAACTAAAATTTTATTAGAAGTGCAAAAATATACTTTTTATTTAAATTTAAAAGTTCTTTTATTTATATTTTTAAAAATTGAACTTACATTTGTACTCGAAAGTGTAATTTTTGATGCTTTTTACCAAAAAAACGTGATTTTAAAAAAACTATCTTTACTTAATTATAAGAACATTGCCGAAAATTCTTTTGAATTTGAAAGTAAAATAAACGCTATTGTTGGTAAAAATGGCATTGGAAAAACAACAGTTTTAGATGCCATTTATCATTTAGCGGTTGGTAAAAGTTATTTTAATCCACTTTCTACTCAAAATATAAAACACGGTGAAGAGTTTTTTGTTATTGATGGTATTTTTGAAAAAGAAAATCGTACCGAACAAATTATTTGCAGTTACAAAAAAGCACAAAAGAAAATTTTAAAGCGAAACGGAAAAATTTACGAAAAGTTCTCAGAACATATTGGATTAATACCCATTGTTATTATTTCACCAAGCGATACCGATTTGATTATTGAAGGAAGCGAAACCCGAAGAAAATTTATTGATAATGTAATTTCTACTTTTGATTCTACTTATCTAAACACATTAATAAATTATCAGAAAACGTTACAACAACGAAATGCATTATTGAAGTATTTTGCTTTAAATCAGGTTTTTGATTCTGACAATTTAAATATTTACAACGAACAATTATCGGAATTTGGACAACTAATTTTTACCAAGCGAAAAGATTTTTTAGAAAAATTTATTCCTGTTTTTCAAGAATTATATGAAGTTATTTCAGAAAATGCTGAAAAAGTAACTATTGAATACGAAAGTCAACTTCATAATAACAATTTAGAGACCTTACTAGTTCAAAACCTTCAAAAAGACAGAATTACTCAATATACCACTTGCGGAATTCATAAAGATGATGTTTTATTCAACATCGCTGGTTTTCCGGTTAAAAAATTCGGATCACAAGGGCAGCAAAAATCCTTTTTAATTGCATTGAAATTAGCCCAGTTTGATTTCATTAAAAAACACACAAAAACATTGCCGATTTTACTTTTTGATGATATCTTTGACAAGCTAGATGCATTTAGAGTGCAACAAATTGTAAATATGGTAAACAATGATGTTTTTGGACAAATTTTTATTTCCGACACACATCCCGAAAGAACCGAAAACATTATAAAACAAACACATAAAAGCTATAAAATATTTAATATTTAGATTTATTTAGACGGTTTGATTATTAGACTGTTAGACCTTAAACGAATCAACAAAAAAACAAATAAACATTATAAAATTTATAAAATGAAAAACTTAAAATCAATTATCGCAACAGCAATTATTACCTTATCAATTAGCTGTACAAATAGTCAAAACTTTAAAAGTGTAGATGCTACAGAATTTAAAGCCACTATTGCAAAAACGGATGACGCACAAATTTTAGATGTTAGAACGCCTGGCGAATATGCTAATGGAAAAATTGCAGATGCTAAAAATGCAGATTGGAACGGCTCAGATTTTGATACACAAGTCGCAAATTTAGACAAATCAAAACCTGTTTTTGTATATTGTTTAAGTGGCGGGAGAAGTAAAAAAGCAGCCAATCATTTAGTTGAATTAGGTTTTAAAAACATTATCGAATTAGATGGCGGGTATATGGCTTGGGAAAAAGCAAACCCAAAAACCAATGGGGCTTGGTCTGGTATGACGAGAGAAGAGTACTACAATAAACTAATGATTTCAGATAAAACAGTTGTAATTGATTTTTATGCTGAATGGTGTGGTCCTTGTAAAAAAATGGCGCCTTATTTAGATAAAATTAGCAAAGAAATGGCGGATAAAGTAATTATTCACAGAATTGATGCTGATAAAAACAAATCGTTATTTAATACGCTAGGTTACCAAGGTTTACCTGTTGTAATTGTAATTAAAAACGGAAAACAAACGTTCTTTAAAAACGAATTTGTTAGCGAAGAAGAGTTGAGAAAAGCTTTATAATTAAACATATAGGCACAAAGTTTTTTTTTTAGAATTCTCTATGATTACTATGTTTAGCGAAGCTACTTTTAATACACATAGCAAAATCAAAATCTATGTGTTAAAAAATAAAAAAATATGAATATCGTACAACAACAATCGTTAAAAAAATACAACACCTTTGGCATTGAAGCGTTTGCATCAGAATTTTGCGAAGTGAATTCAATTTCGGATTTGGCACGCGTTTTAAAAGAAAATCAAGAAAAAAAACTCTTTATTTTAGGTGGTGGAAGCAATATGCTTTTAACTCAAAATGTCGATGCATTCGTGTTACACATTAATAACAAAGGCATTGAAATTGTAGAGGAAAATGACGATTTTGTTTGGGTAAAAGGTAATGCCGGGGAAGTTTGGCACGAATTTGTACAATATTGTATCAAACATAATTATGGCGGGATTGAAAATTTATCTTTAATTCCTGGCAATGTTGGCG
>JBIPOM010000063.1:0-12460 GCA_044379175.1 Flavobacterium sp.
GTCAAAGCCAAAGGCATTTACAAGTGCATTGTGTAAATCTTCTAAACTGTCTTTTGAATCTATAGCAATGTCTCTAAAGATATCTTCTTCATTGTCTAAAATGGCTCTAAACTTATAAATCATAATTTGTAATTTTTAAAAAACAAAAGTAATCAATATTTAAAACTTTTTTTATTGAAAATTACGATTGTTGATAAATAGTTTAACAAACTAATTGATACTACAATAAATATTTTTTGAAGGAAATTTTAATTGAATTTGATTATGAATTTACTATTTTTGCATTCAAATAAATAAAATATCATGTCAAACGAAATAGAAAAGGTAAAATGCCTAATTATAGGTTCTGGTCCTGCAGGATATACTGCTGCCATTTATGCTGCTAGAGCGAATATGAATCCAGTTTTATATCAAGGAACACAACCAGGTGGACAATTAACAACCACTAATGAAGTTGAAAATTGGCCTGGAAATCCCGAAGGAATTACAGGTCCGGAAATGATGATTGGAATTCAAAATCAAGCCAAGCGTTTTGGAACAGACATTCGTGATGGTTGGGCTACAAAAGTTGATTTTAGTTCAGAACCTCATAAAGTTTGGATTAATGATACAAAAGAAATTCATGCGGATACAGTCATTATTTCAACTGGTGCAACAGCTAAATATTTAGGGTTGCCATCTGAGCAACATTATTTACAAACTGGTGGTGGCGTTTCTGCTTGTGCAGTTTGTGATGGATTTTTCTACAGAAATCAGGAAGTAGTTATTGTCGGAGCTGGAGATAGTGCTTGTGAAGAAGCGCATTATTTATCTAAATTATGTAAAAAAGTTACTATGTTGGTTAGAAGTGAAAAATTCAGAGCTTCTAAAATTATGGAAGCGCGTGTAAAAAACACAGAAAACATTACCATTTTAATGAATCATGATACAGTAGAAGTTTTAGGCGACGGACAAGTGGTTACTGGAGTTAAAGTTAAAAACAAAACCACTAACGAAGATTTTGAAATTCCTTCAACTGGATTCTTCGTAGCTATCGGTCACAAACCAAATACGGAAATTTTTGCAGATTTTTTAACTTTAGATGAAACAGGTTATATCGTAAATGTTCCTGGTACTTCAAAAACAAATGTTCCTGGTGTTTTTGTTGGTGGTGACGCTGCAGATCATGTATACAGACAAGCTATTACAGCAGCAGGAACAGGTTGTATGGCGGCTTTAGATGCTGAAAGATACTTGGCAAGTAAACATTAATTTATTAAGTTATATTCATACAAAAATCGGATTTTATATCCGATTTTTTTGTTTTAAATTTTTAAATTGGCTTGATTTTTGATTGCTTTTTGATAGCAAAATCTTGCAAAAATCTATAATGAAAAATTCAATATTTATACTGCTTTTATTCCTGTTTACTGGATGTGCTCAACAATTAGTTTTTGAGCGCAAACAATATAATTCTTCTTACCAACCAAGTCAATCTGCTAATTATAGTTCTGCACATATTAAAATTGAAGTATTGGAAGCTAAAAATGATGAAAATATCAATAAGATTATTTTCGAAAATATTAAAGAACTATCCAATTTTATTGACAATCAAAATTTAACCATCACAAATTATAATGAATTAACGAAGGGATTTGTTGAAGTGTATAAAAATACCAAAAATAAAAAACCAGAAGACAAATTAAATAATTGGAATTTTGAATTGGAGTCAATTGTAGAATATGAAACAGATGAATTTGTAAATATTGGGATTATTTATACTACTTCTTATGGTGATTTTAATAAATTTGGAGGAAAACGCGCATTGGTTTTTGATAAACAAACAGGTGCTCAATTGAAAAAAGAGGCTGTTTTTTCTCATCTTGATCTTGTAACTAAATTAGTAGAAAATAAATTTAAATCAAAGTATGCTATTCGAGCAGATAAAAGTCTAAATCAGCAAGGTTTTAGTTTTTTGAATGATGAATTTTATCTTACAAATAATATTTTTTTCACTATAGAAGGGGTAAAATTTTTATACAATTCTAATGAAATTTCTTCTCTTGAAAACCGCGCTTTTGACGTTTTTTTGACTTATCAGGAATTGGATAATTATTTATTAATTAAATAAAGTCTTTTTTCTTAACAAAAATAACTTTCTTACCTTTGTGCTTTAATTTTACACTACTCCACTAAACGAATCTTCATGCGAAAAATATATTACCTTGCCTCTTGCGATACTTGCCGAAAAATAATTAAATCATTGCCAGCCACATCAAACTTGGAGTTTCACGATATTCGTCAAAATCCTATAACCATAGAAGAATTGGAATTTATGCACCAACTTTCAGGAAGTTATGAAGCACTTTTTAGTAAAAAAGCCCAGTTGTACAAAGAAAAAGGTTTAAAAAATAGTATTTTAACAGAGTTGGAATATAAAAACTATATTTTAGAACATTATACTTTTTTGAGTCGTCCTGTAGTAATTTTAGATAACGAAATTTTTATTGGCAATAGTCAACCTAATATTTTAAGATTGCAAAAAGCATTGAATAATGACTAGTCGTTTTTGGGCATTGGTTTGCGCTTGGATTGTAGCTATCATTTATGGTGTTACCTTTACAGTTGCAAAAGATGTAATGCCAAAGTATATTGATGCTTACGGCTTCATTGTGTTACGAGTGGCTGGTGCAACATTGTTATTTTGGTTGGTTTCGTTTCTTGGACCTAAAGAAAAAATTGCTAAAAACGATTTTCTGCGAATTGCTGCTTGTGCTTTTTTTGGTGTTGCTTTTAATATGTTAACTTTTTTTAAAGGATTAAGTTATACTTCTCCAATTATGGGTGCCGTTTTAATGGTAACTACTCCTATGATTGTTTTGATTCTTTCATCTATATTTATGAAAGAAAAAATGAAGTCTAAAAAAATTATTGGAATTCTATTAGGGCTTGCAGGTACTATTACATTGATTTTATATGGAAAAGCATTAAATAATGCACCTAATGCTACTTTAGGGAATTTATTAGTATTTGTAAATGCGGTTTCATACGCCTTTTACCTCATTTTTGTAAAGAAGTTAATGGATAAATACAACGCATTTACATTTGTAAAGTACATTTATTTATTTGGTTTTTTTATGGTATTACCATTTGGATATCAAGATTTACAAGTGGTAAATTGGCAAGAAATTCCTTTAGATATTAGTCTGAAAATTGGATTTGTAGTTCTGTTTTCTACATTTTTCACTTACTTACTAAACTTAATTTCTATGCGAAATTTAAAACCAACAACAGTAGCTGTTTTTATTTACTTACAACCTTTTTTCGCTACGATTTTTGCCATTGGTTTAGGAAAAGATAATTTAAACATGGTTAAAATAGTTTCTGCAATTTTGATTTTTATTGGTGTTTATTTGGTAATTAAGAAAGAGAAATCCATATAAAATTTAAGTTTTACCATTTGCATTTTTTTTATATATTGCAGAATAAATAAAAATTTAATAAAAAATAATTCAATGAAAAAAATAGCACTTATTTTGCTGACTTTATTTAGTCTGTTTTCTTATTCTCAAAAAGAGTATTCATTTATATATCAATCTGATTCAATTATAAAGAGTGGTGTTATTCTGCATGAAAATGACAATTTTGAAGAAGCTATTGCAACTTATAAAAAGGTAAATGAACTGGATCCGAATTATTTAAAAGCACAAGCTGAAATTGCTATTTCACTTTTTAGTTTAAAAAAGACAGATGAAGTTGGTCAACTTTTAGGCGAATTGTATGATTCAGGAAAAATGGAAGAATTTCCAGATTTATATATTAAATATGGAAGTTATCTGGATGAAGTTAATCAATTAGAAAAAGCGCAACAGGTTTTTAAAGCGGGTGAAAAGCATTTAAGTAATTATGTGAATTTTTTATATAATTATGCTATTCATCATATTAAAAACAAAAACAAACAAGAAGCGGTTAATTATCTAAAAAAGGCCATTCTAGTGAATCCAAGTTATGCTTCTTCGCATTTCATGTTGGGTTTATTAGCGTATGAAAATGGTAATATTTCAGAGGGGTCATTGTGTTTTGTAACTTATTTAATGATTTCACCTAAAGGGCGATATTCTACTGATGTTGCTAAGGTTTTGAGTAAAAAATTTGGAGAAAATTATACTGATATAGGCAACTTAGTTTTTTCTACATCTGATGATAATTTTTCTGAGTTGAACGATATTTTACGAAATCAATTTCCATTAAACAAAAATTATAAATTAAAATCTAAAATAGACGATCCTATAACCAGACACATTCAAGCGATTGTTGAATATGCGTCAATTCATAAAATAAAAACCGGTTTTTTTGAAAACTATTACATTCCATGGATGCAAGATTTAGTTAAAAGCGATGAGGTTGAAGCACTAACTTATCACTCGTTACTGGGTTTTGAAGAAAATCTTGGCAAACAATTAACAGTTCATAAGAAAAAAATAGATACGTTTTCTCAGAGTTTTATTCCTAACTTTTGGAAATCAATAGCCACTCAAAAGGTTCCGTTTTTTGAATCTGAAGAGAAAGTTACGATTATTTATAGTAATTACAGACCTTATTTGGTTGGTGTTTTGAAAGCTGACAAAAAAGAAGGTAAATTTATTTATTTAGACGATTACGGAAATAAGAAAGGAGTCCTCTTTTTTAAAAATGACGAATTAGAGGGAAAGCAAATTTATTTTGACAAGAAAGGTAAGTTACTAGAAGAAAAAAGTTTTTCAAATGGCGTGGTTAATGGTGAAAGAAAAACGTATTATGAAAATGGTAATTTAAGTTTCATTGAGAATTTTAAAGAAGGAAAACTAAATGGTTTGTTTACTAGTTTTTATCCAAATGGTGGTAAGCAATGCGAAGTTAATTTTGTAAATGATGAAAGAGACGGTGAGTTAATCTGTAAGTATGAAAATGGGACTTTAAAATCCACAATTTCTTTTGTAAATGGAAAATTGAATGGAAAATTTATTGAGTTTAATGAAGTTGGTGATATTACAAAACAAACGTCTTATATCAATGATGAAATTGATGGTAATTATTTAGAATTCTATAATGGCACTAGTTTAAAATGTGAAGTAAATTATGCCAATGGAAAACCAAAAAGTAATTTTAAAAGTTATTTTAAAAATGGCACTTTAGAAGAAGAGATATTTTATTTAAATGGAAAAAAGGTTAAAAGTGTAGAATACCATAGAAATGGATTTTTAGCTGAAGAATCATTTTTTAATGAGGAAGAAGATTTAGAACGACTTGTTATTTACAATTTATTGGGAGAGAAGTTTTTTGAACAAAAATTAAAAAATGGCGAGGTTAAATCGGGTTTGCAATATTACTATAATACTGAAAAACCAGTTGAAATTAATATTGCAAAAAAGGAGTTTGAGATTTTTAATTTAGACAAAACTAAATATGTAAGCGGTGAATTTTTTAAAGGTGTTAAAAAAGGCATTTGGACTTATTACAATTCAAATGGAACTATAAAGTCCAAAGAAAATTATGTAAATGGTAAAGTTGAAGGTTTGCAATATAATTATGATTTATATGGAAATTTAACGGATATTTATAATTATAAAGAGGGTAAATTAAATGGATTGTCAGAGTTTTATAAAAATGATAAATTAACTTCGAGTCATTATTATTTAAATGATGTACGATCTGGTCCAGTTACTTATTATAATTTTGATGGAAACATAATTAGACGTGATTTTATTGAAGAAGATGATAAAAAAGTATCCTTTGTTTACAATCCAGATGGTACAATTAATTCTAAAACATATTTTATTGAAAAGCAAATTTCAACATTTGAAAATTTCGAATCAAATAAAAGAGAATCCTTTGTTGATTTCACAAATAAAACTGAAAAATTGTATTTTACTAGTAACAATAAGGTAACGAAATATTTAGTTGATTTAAAAAATGGTATTTATGATAATCTTTACGAAGCTAAAGATAAAAATAACATGATAATAAATACCATAAATTATGTTAATGGTGTTAAAAATGGTAAATCAAAGTCTTATGCTCCAAATGGCAAATTAACTTATGATATGAATTATTATTCAGGTGTTTTAAATGGAGAAATAAAATATTATGATTTACTAGGCAATCCGAGATTGTCATTTACAGCCGTTTTTGGAGAAGTTACAGGAACTACAAAACGGTTTAATGCGGATAATACCTTGTTAAATGAAGTAAATGAAATTGACGATTTAAAAAATGGTGATTATAAATGGTATAATAAAAAAGGAAAATTACTACTCATAATACATTATGTAAATGACATTCCTGTTTATTACATTGGAATGGATAAACTAGGGGAAGTAAATAATAAAACACTAATTTTAAATCAAACGGCTACTATTGTTTCTGTGTATCCAAATGGAAAAAAAGCTTTTGAAATGAATTTAATTCAAGGTGGAATTAACGGTAAAATTCAGTTATTTTCATCTGAAGGTCAGCCTGAGTTTTATGCAGAATACAAAAACAATAATTTACATGGAAATAGAATTGAATATTTTGCAAATGGTAAAGTTTATAAAAAAGAAAGTTTCAAAGATGGCGATTATCATGGGATGTTAGAATATTTTGACGATAAAGGCAACAAAGTAATCACTGCGGATTATAAAGATGATAGTTTGAATGGTTTGTTTCAATACTATGAAAATGGGATATTAAAAATTAGTAAAAAATATTTAGATGACGAATTGGTTGAAATTATTAAATAACTGTTTTCTTATAACTGTACTTATTTCGGGGTTAGAAACAGCTGCACAACAGACATTTGAAGCTTACAAAACAAAATATCCTGACTCAAACGAGTTGGTTATTAATGACTTGCAAACGTATGAAATTGCAATAGTAGATGGTAAAATTAAGGTTTTATCTCAAAACAAATTTGAATCTATTTTATTGTCTGAAAATGGAATAGGTAGTAATGAGGAAACTTTCTCGTATTCAAATTTAATTAAACTGATTGAATATGATGCATACACGGAAAACACAATTAATGGAAAACAAAAGAAAATAAAAGTAACACAGTCAAATGAAAAAAGAGATGAAAATCAAACTGTTTTTCATGATGACACAAAAATTAGACAATTAATTTTTCCAAACCTTCAAGTTGGTTCAAAAAAAGTATATTCTTATTTGACTGAGTTTACAGATCCTTTTTTATTACATCGATTCAATTTTGGCTCTAATTTACCTACTGAAAACGCAATTTTGGAAGTGGTTTTTGACAAAAATATTGAGATTGGTTACACTATTTTTAATGATCCTAATGGTGCTATACAGTTTAAAGAATTTGAGCGTAAAGGAAAAAAAGTATATCAATGGATAGCAACAAACATAAAGCCTTTAAAATTTGAGGAAAATGCTCCAGGATACCTTCATATTATTCCGAATATCAATATTTTTATCAAACAATATAAAATAGGCAATACAGTAACTCCAGTTCTTGGAACTGTTGACAAATTATATAACTATTATAAGAACTTTATTAAGCAAATTGGTAATGAAGAAAATGAAGCGTTAAAAGAAATTTCTTTGGCGTTAACAAAAAATGAAAAGTCAGATTTAGATAAAATAAAGAAAATTTATTATTGGGTAAAAGAAAATATTAATTACATAGCTTTTGAAGATGGTTATGAGGGATTTATACCGAGATCTTCCTCTTTAGTGTTTGAAAGGAAGTTTGGAGATTGTAAAGATATGGGAAACTTGATCTATACAATGGCTAAATATAGTGCTATAAAAAATGTTTTCATTTGTTGGATAGGAACCCGTTCCATTCCATATTCATATGATGAATTGCCTACCCCTGGAGTAGATAATCATATGATTGCTGCTTATTTGGATGACTCTGAAAAGTATTACTTTTTAGATGCAACCGATAAGCATACAAAATTTGGTTTGCCCTCAGATTTTATTCAAGGAAAAGAAGGATTAATTGGTAAAGGCGATACGTATGAAATCATCAAGGTTCCTGTGGTTGCGCCTTCCGAGAATCTTTTAGATGAAGTAATAAATATGTCAATTGAAGGGGACAAATTAATAGGTACTGGTTACATGCAATTTCATGGTTTTAATAGAACAAATGTAATTTATTCTTTAGGAAATAAAACTAATAAATTACGTTTCGATGTAATAAAAAGTATAGTTTTAAAAGGGAATAACAAATTTAGTCTTAAAGAATTTAACGAAACAGATTTTGAAAATAAAGACAAACCTTTTCAAATTGATTTTAAATTTGAAATTCCAAATTATGTTATTAATCTAGATAACGAAGTATACGTCAATCTGTTTTTAGATCAAATGGTTACCAAAATGATATTGGCTAAGGATAGAAAATACAGTTATGAATTAGATCATTTAACAAATTCTCAGGCGAAATATATTTTAAAACTACCAAATAATTACAAAATAAAGTATTTGCCTAAAAATGAATCCATTTCGAATCCACTTTTTGAGGCACAGTTTGTTTTTGAAAAGCAATCCGATCAAATTATATTAACAGCAACTTTCATTAATAAAGCCATACGTATTGAACCAAAAGATTTTGAACTATGGAATACTAGTTTAAATAAAATAAAAGAAATATATTCAGAAACCATTAAATTAGAAAAGCAATGATGTATAATAGAGTAATAAAAATAGTAGTACTTTTTTTAATTAGTACGCCATTATTTTCTCAAGAGTCAATTTTAAAAGATTACGATTGGGAAAAGAAAATGTTAAAATACGAGACTATTAATAAGTATGAAAAAGAGAATGAAGTCGTATTAAATAAAACAATTAAAATAGAATATTTTCCTTTGAAAGAAGGATTAACTCAATATTTTTTATCGCATCAAGTTATTTATGTAAATTCTGATGACGCAGTGAATAACTATAATAAAATCTATCTTCCTTCTAATAATGATGAAAAATTAGTTAAGTGCAAAGTAAGAGTGCGCTTAAAAAACGGAAAGGAATTTGAGGTCAATACCAATGATACAAAAGAAGAAATAGACGAAGAAAAAGACGTAAAGTACACTTATTTTGCTGTAAATGGTTTAGAAAAAGGTGCAATTCTCGAGCAATTTTTTCTTTTTGAACAAACACCAGATTTAAAAGGAAAAACTATATTTATGCAAGGTGAATTGCCTATTGATGAATTTAATTTTAATGTTATATATCCCAAACACTTGGTTTTTAAAACAAAATCATACAACGGATTATTAGACCCTACAATTGATTCTGAAAAATATAGTGACAAAACGGTACTCTCAATTGTAAGCAATAATGTTACAGCTCTTAAAGACGACGATAAGTTTTCAAATTGGAAAAATAATGTAAAAATGTTCCGTTTTAAATTAGACGAAAACACAGTTAGAAATACAAAAAACCTATATAATTTTAAAACATTTTCAACTAATGTTTATGAAAATTTAAATCTAGAGATCGATAAAAAAAGTATCAAATCAATTGATGATTTTTTAAAATCCATTAATGAGTCAACAGATTTACAAGCTACAATTTGGTCTATTGAAGATAAAATTAAAAAAAATATAAATTTTAGCACTTATTTTGATACTAAAGAAAACTTATCTAAAGTTATAGAAACAAAACAAGCCAATCAATCCGAACTTGTAAAACTATTTATTAATTCATTTAAAAAATTTAATATTCAATTTGAAATAGTATTTGCTTCAGATCGTTTTTCAGTTCCTTTTGATAAGGATTTTGAAAGTTATGAAAATTTAGACGAAGTGTTGTTTTATTTTCCTAAAATAGACAAATTTTTATACCCAACGGGAAATTCTTTTAGAATACCATTAATACCTTCGGAATTGGCAGATAATAATGGGCTATTTATCAAAACAAAAGAGTATTCAGGAGTTACAATGCCCTTTTGTGAAATAAATAAAATTACTATTTTAGATGGCAACTACACAAAAGATATTATGAATATAGAAGTAGATTTTACTAAAGATTTACAAAATCCGATAATAAAAACTTCTATTCAGTTTGGTGGGTATTCAAATGTAAATTTACAACCAATCAAAGATTTTGTTGATAAAGAACAATATCAGTCAATTCTTAAGGACATTGCTGAAAATTATACGGGCTCTACAGAGTTTCTTACTTTAGAAACTAAAAATGACGGTTTAGAGTTTATGGGAAAATTACCTTTTACTTTGAATGTTTCTTTTGAAGGAAAAAATTTAATTAAGAAAGCAGCTGAAAATTATTTATTTACTATTGGGGAAACTATTGGTAGGCAAACTGAATTATACCAAGAAAGTTCTAGAAAATTACCAGTGGAGATTAATTTTCCTCATACTTATATGAGAAAAATTACCTTAATATTACCTGATAATATAACAGTAAAAAACTTGGATAAACTAATTATGAACAATAGTTTAACAATGAATAATAAAAAAGAAGCTGGTTTTTCTAGCACCTATAAAAAAGAAGGAAATAATATTATTGTAGAGAATTCAGAATACTATAATGTGGTTAAATATCCTTTAGAATATTTTGACACCTATAAAAGTATTATTAATGCTGCCGCCGATTTTAATAAATTAGTCTTAGTTTTAACCAAAAATTAATTTTTTTAAATACTATTAAGTAGTAAAGCCGATTGGATTCCATCGGCTTTTTTTAGGTAAATGAAATTTAATAATAATTATTCTAAATATCTTATCTTTACATCCTTTATAAAAAAATATGATACTATCAATGACCGGTTTTGGTAAAGCAAGTTTGCAATTATCAACCAAAAAAATTACAGTAGAAGTAAAATCTTTAAATAGTAAAGGACTCGATTTAAATACACGAATGCCTTCTGTTTATAGAGAAAACGAATTGGCTTTAAGAAATCTTTTAGCTCAAAAGTTAGAGCGAGGAAAAGTCGATTTTTCATTATATGTTGAGGTAACTGGAGAAGAAACAACTTCCAAAATCAATGCGCCTATTGTAAAAGCCTATATAGCTCAAATGAAAGCTATTTTACCTGATGCGAACGAAACAGAATTAATGAAAATGGCTGTAAGAATGCCAGATACCATGAAAACAGAACGTGAAGAAATTGATCCAAATGAATGGAAACAAATTCAAACTGTAATTGATGAGGCGATTGAAAATATGTTGTCTTTCAGAACTTCTGAAGGCGCTTCTTTAGAGAAAGAATTTACGTTACGTATCGAAAATATTAGAAGTTTTATGAATCAGGCATTGGCTTTAGATCCAGAAAGAATAACTGCTATAAAAGAACGTTTACAAACCGCTATTGACGAGTTAAAAGTGAATGTTGATACAAATCGTTTTGAACAAGAATTGATTTATTATTTAGAAAAATTAGATATTACGGAGGAAAAAGTACGTTTGACCAATCATTTGGATTATTTCTTACAAACGTTAAACGGAAGTGAAGCCAATGGAAGAAAATTAGGATTCATCACACAAGAAATGGGTAGAGAAATCAATACTATGGGATCCAAATCAAATCATGCCGAAATGCAAAAATTGGTAGTAATGATGAAAGACGAATTAGAAAAAATTAAAGAGCAAGTATTGAACGTTCTTTAAAACTATATGCCATAAGCATTAGGCTTAAGGATAAAGTTAAATATAAAATTCAAGCTTATAGCATATTGCTTAAAGCCAAAAGCTTAAAAAAATGAATCAAGGAAAATTATTAGTATTCTCAGCTCCGTCAGGGTCAGGAAAAACAACTATAGTAAGACATTTATTAGAACAGCAAGATTTAAATTTAGAATTTTCTATTTCTTGCACCACACGTGAACCAAGAGGCGAAGAAGTACACGGGAAAGATTATTATTTTATTTCTTTAGAAGAATTTAAAAAACATATTAAAGCGGAAGATTTCGTGGAATGGGAAGAAGTGTATCGAGATAATTTTTACGGAACTTTAAAAAGCGAAGTCGAACGTATTTGGGCAAAAGGTAAAAATGTAATTTTTGATATTGATGTAGCGGGCGGACTTCGAATAAAATCGAAATTCAAACAAGAAACATTAGCGGTATTTGTAAAACCACCAAGTATAGACGAGTTAAAAATTAGACTAAAAAAACGTTCCACTGAAAGCAACGATAAAATTAATATGCGAATTGCAAAAGCTTCTGTAGAATTAGCTACAGCGCCTCAATTTGATACGATAATAAAAAATTACGATTTGGATGTTGCCAAAGTTGATGCATATAATTTAGTTAAGGAATTTGTGAATAAATAGGTATTAGGTAAATGTTAATGGGTTAAGGGGAAAAAGTAATTAATCCTATAAACCCAACACCCAATACCCAATACCCAACCCCCATAAAAAATGAAAATAGGTTTATATTTCGGAACGTTTAATCCCATACATATTGGGCATTTAATTATTGCCAATCATATGGCGGAGCATTCCGATTTAGATCAAATTTGGCTGGTAGTAACACCA
>JBIPOM010000212.1:0-3358 GCA_044379175.1 Flavobacterium sp.
TTCTTCGCTACCTACCGCAGCATGATGGTCGTAATGCCATTGCACGTGTGGTGGCAAACTCATTAAAATACTTTCGATTCTTCCGTTAGTTTTTAGCCCGAAAAGCGTTCCTTTATCGTGAACCAAATTGAATTCCACATAACGACCACGGCGAATTTCTTGCCAAGTGCGTTGGTCTGTTGTAAACGGTAAGTCTTTTCTTTTTGCTACGATTGGAACATACGCATCAAGGAATGAATTCCCTACTTCGGATACGAAATTGAACCAATCTTCCATCGATTGTACTTCGGTTTCTTTCAAATAATCGAAGAATAAACCTCCAATTCCACGCGCTTCATTTCTATGTGCGTTCCAAAAGTAGTCGTCACATTGTTTTTTGTATTTCGGATAAAAATCAAGATTATGTTTGTCACAAGCTGTTTTACAGGTTTGATGAAAATGAACCGCATCTTCTTCAAACAAATAATAAGGTGTTAAATCTTGGCCTCCGCCAAACCAACTATTGATTACATTACTCTTCTCATCGTACATTTCGAAATAGCGCCAATTTGCGTGAACAGTTGGCACCATTGGGTTTTTCGGATGAATTACCAAACTCAATCCACAAGCAAAAAAATCGGCTTCGCCCACATTGAATAATTTTTGCATACTATCCGGTAATTTTCCATGAACTGCCGAAATGTTTACACCACCTTTTTCAAAAACAGCGCCATTTTCAATAACACGTGTTCTTCCGCCACCGCCTTCTGGTCGTACCCAAATGTCTTCTCGGAATTTGGCAACACCATCAATATCTTCTAATCCTTTACAGATTTGATCTTGAAGGGTTTGTATGTAAGTGTAGAATTTATCTTTCATTTTTCTCATTATACATTTTTATTGAAATAATGACAACAAAAGTCAGAATTACAATATTTGGAAATACATATAGTGACAATTGTTCTAAACTTCCTTTACCAGATAGAATTCTTCTCGCAAGATTAGTCATTTCTTCATCAAAAAAGAGAAACATATTAAACCCTAAAAATCCCAATCCAAGTAAAATCAAATTCAATTTGTAATATTTTTTTTTCAGTCCTCGTAAAAGCGATATCAATCCTAAATAGCCACTAATACCCAAAAACATTTGAATTAAATAACTAATTTTTCCTGATAAAGCAGCGCCAAATATACCAGAGATCAAAATCATAATTAGTAAAAAGGTTGCTGGAATAATTCCTAACAAAATGAATAATATGTAATAAACTTTTCTCATTATTTATCATACTCTTTCACAGCTTCCACAAAAGCCTTAGCATGATCCACAGGAATATTCGGTAAAATTCCGTGACCTAAGTTGACAATGTAATTGTCTTTTCCGAATTCATCAATCATTTCATGTACCATTTTTTTAATGGTTGGAATTGGTGACAACAAACGACTTGGGTCGAAATTTCCTTGTAATGTGATTTTACCTCCTGTTAAATAGCGTGCATTTCTTGGTGAACAGGTCCAGTCTACACCTAAAGCCGAAGCTTTTGATTTTGCCATATCTCCTAATGCGAACCAACATCCTTTTCCGAAAATAATAACTGGAGTTATTTCTGCTAAAGCTTCAGTAATTTGATTGATATATTGAAATGAAAATTCTTGATAATCTACCGGAGACAACATACCGCCCCAAGAATCGAAAATTTGAATCGCATTACAACCTGCTTTTACTTTTTCTTTCAAATATAAAATCGTAGTATCGGTAATTTTTTGTAATAAAACGTGTGCTGCAACTGGGTTTGAAAAACAAAATCCTTTGGCTGTGTCAAAACTTTTAGAGCCTTTCCCTTCCACAGCATAACAAAAAATCGTCCAAGGTGAACCTGCAAAACCAATCAACGGCACTTCATCGTTTAACATTTGTTTGGTCAATTTAATCGCATCAAAAACGTATCCTAAAGTTTCATTTACATCTGGTACAAACACTTTTTCCACGTCTTGAGAAGTACGAATTGGATTCGGAATTATTGGCCCTAAATTGTCTTTTAATTCCACGTGAATTCCCATCGCTCTTGGTACTACCAAAATATCCGAAAACAAAATTGCCGCATCTGGTTTCACAATACGAATCGGTTGTACAGTGATTTCAGCTGCTAATTCAGGTGTTTCGCAACGGGTAAAGAAATCGTATTTGTCACGCAAAGCTCTGAATTCTGGCAAATATCTTCCTGCTTGACGCATCATCCAAACTGGTGGGCGTTCTACTTTTTCGTTATTTAAGGCTCTTAAAAAAAGGTCGTTTTTTATCATTTTTGTTTGCTTTATGCTTTAAGCACTAGGCTTAAAGCGTTTGTTTTTATGCCTAATGCTTACTGCATAAGGCTTATTGCTAATTCTATTACGTTTTCAATACTTGGTTGATATGCTGTTTTTATATTTTTAATTTTAGTTTCAGACAATACCGCTCTTAAAGCATCTGCTGTTGTATTTCCGATACAAAATAATTTTTCGTTGCCAAGTGTGTTTTTTTTCAAATAACTGGTTACGGCAGATGGACTGAAAAACAAAATCCCATCCACTTTATCTGAAATTTTATGAGGTGTTAATGTTGTATCGTATACTTTAATTTCATTGAACTTAATTTCGTTTTCAGTTAACATTTCTGGTAACGTATCTTTACGAAGATTGCCACTAAAAAAAGTAAAACTTTCATCGGAATAAACTAACGTAATAATTTCCGCTAAATCTTCTGCATAACCTGTGTATGCTTCTACTGTGAAACCATTTTCGTTCAATAACTCTTTGGTTTTTAATCCTACACAAAAAACGGTTTTCTGTTTTAATTGCTCAATTGTTGGATGCTGTAAAATACTTAAAACGGCATTTTGACTCGTGAAAATTAAGTTTTTGTTCAGATTTTTTATTTCGAAAGAAGCGTTTTCTGTTTTAATAAAATCGGCTTCAATTACTTGAATAGTTGCTTTAACTAATTCTTGTTTTTGAATTGGTGATAGTGTTTTGGTTGAAAGTATTGTGATTTGATTTGTCATAATTTCATATAAAAAACGGTGTCAATAAAATATAAAACTCCGTCTTTGGTTAATACGTTTTCATCGTGTAAGTCTTCTAAAATAATTCCTAATTCAGAATTAAAATAATCGTGATTTCTTGTATTTACAAATCCGTTTTCCAACATAAATTCAGCTACTTTTTCTAAATCTGTTGATTCATTAGCCGTAACAAATGGTTGTTCTAACAAAGCATAAAAGATTTCATCAATCAAGCAAAAACCAACTAAAGTATAGGTTGTGTCAGGGAAAAAATAATTATTAAGCTGTAAATTAATTAAGTAATCTTGCCAAGATTCATAATATATAGCATCATTAAG
>JBIPOM010000244.1:0-3349 GCA_044379175.1 Flavobacterium sp.
CACGAAGACGACCCCGGAACGCGCCCATGACTTCGCCCTCCTGCGTGCCGCCGAAATCGCCCTGTCCAACAAGTGCACCCACTTCGCCGTGATTTCGGCGACAGCCGGCGACAACGGCACCGCGGGCATGATGATCAACAGCTCGTTCATCGCGAAGAAGAAGCCCGAGATCAGCCTCAGCGTCCGGATCTACCCTGCTAAGCCTGCAGGTGAATCCCTGGAGGCTGCTTATGTCCGTAAGAGTATCCGCGCCAAATACCAGATGCCCGAGTAAGATGCGTATCTCCGGCAAACCCTGGGAAGGCACCGCGTGCACGAAGTGCGGTCACCATTATCTGCCCGGCACGAAGGATGGCGAATACTTCACCAATTCGAAGCCGTGCCTCTACTGTGATAATCCGCATATCGGCTATAAGGTCCAGTCGGCGGGGTGCGTCGGCCTGTTCCTGCTGGTCGCGGTGGTCGCCTTCGCGCTAACAGCCTGAGCTGCCCATCGGAACTGCCTTCATGAGCCTCGAGCGTATCCAGGAAGATCCCTATGACATGATCAATTCCGACGACCCGGAGAAGGTCGAAGGCGGGTTGATCATGCTTAGGGCGTTGGCCATCACGGGCGACCCCAAGGCTGATAATATCTTGCAGCTTCTGGCGGCGGCCGAATGTCCCGATGATCCGACTGAAGCCACCCGATGGGTGATCCAGAACCGAATTGACGTCGCGAACGAAGAGGCGCGCGAAAAAGAGTCGGGCTGCGCTTTCCTTCTCGTTCTGACGGGGGGATTGACCGCCGCCATTGCGGCTTGGTCCTGATTCTATTGGATAAATAGGTTTGTTATAGACAAGCCTGCCTGCCCTAATCTCCTGCATGCGATCGACCGTCTTAATCCTCCTGTTTTCCGTATTCATGACCGGCTGCGCCACGGATTCTTCCAGTCTTTCGGAAGTCAGCCTTGGCATGACCAAGCAGGAGGTAAGGGAGCGTCTCGGCAGCCCGACTGTGGCCCGGGGTGCGCTTACCAACAAGTATGGGCAGAAGGTCGAGGTCCTGGAGTACAAGCTGGCCATGCCTACCGACGAGACGGTCGGTTCAGTCGTCGGCAAGTCAGCAATGACGGTCATAACGCTGGGAGTCGGAGCGGTTGCCTTCCGGGGTGAACGCCGCGATTTCTGGCTCTACTTCCACGACGGCAAGCTCGTCCAGTGGGGCCAGGCTGGCGACTGGCGTAAGGAAGCGGATCGAATCTACGAATACCGCTTCAGGTAAGCCGGGCATCTCTTCCTCGTAGCAGTGGGTTGAATAGCCAGAGCAGACACGGAACCTGAAACTGATGCCAGAGTCCAATCAACACACCTGCGCCTACTGCCAGCGGGTCTTTGCCGACAAAGACGGTAGATACGATAAGCTTCTGCCTAACCAATTAGTTCTGCGTCAGTGTGATGAGTGCCTCCGGCTCGACGAAGCGGGTAATCTGAATTCCCTAGGCAAGAAACAATTCGAGTCTCCGTTCACGGCCGCGGCGGCGTTGATCATGTATTTCAGTTTCACGATGATCATCGGTGATTATCGAGGTTCGCTCGACCATTGGCATGTCAACGACCACGCCAAGATCGCCTATGCCGCCATGCTGTTCCCGGCGGCCATCCTGTGGTCTTGCGCGCAGAAACAGGGTGCGCAGCTTCTCCTCCTTCTCGGCCTGTCAATGGCCGTATATCCGTTCATCGCCAATAACCTCCTGGGCGACGGCGCCCTCCTCTTAGAGCAAACGCGCAAAGGTATCAGTCCGGCTTCGGGCGCCTTGTTTGTCTGGCTAGCGTCAGGCAGTTTGCTGGTCGGAGTGTGGCATATCTTTGACAATGAAGACGGGTATGAGCCTAACCGGATAAAGTACGACCGGACGGCTGCCGGGTTCATTAAGAGTTACATCATTTCAGCGGCGTTGATCTATCTCGCGGGTCTCGCCATAGGCTACTGGAAGCAGGGAGATTACGGACTATCCCTCCAGGTTAACGCCGGCATGTGGCGCGCGCCTTTCTTGGCGGTGCCGGTGGCCTATTTCTTCTGGACCGTCCCAAAAATGGGCAATCTTCCCAGCTCTGAACCCAGGATTCGTGGTGATGCCTAGGCAGCAATCGAACATGGGTCCAGTGGTATTGAGAATCAGCGCGGCTTCTTGAACGGCCGGGTGTAGATGTAAGGGCCTTCGATGTTTTCGCAGAAGCCTCCTTCACCGTGCTCGGTCTGGAAGCGGACGGAGCGCCGGTTCTTGCCGACGATCCGATAAGTGTAGCGGTACTGCCAGTCGGTATCCCGGCCGGCCCGCATGGCACTCCGGTCGGTGCAGACCTGCGAGAGGCAGAACTCGTCGATATTGCCGACGTCGACTCCGCAAGCCTTCAGGAGATCCATCGGCTTGAGGTCTTCGAACCTTCCGTTGCCGAAGTGAACATCATCCACCAGAGCGAGACGGAAGGCAGCCGGGGAGGGGAAGGCAGCCTGGGCTTCTTCGATGGTCTCAAAAGGAACCGAGGTGTCGTCCATGGTCCTCATGGGGCTGGATACGGTCAGTAAGGGCAATAAGAAAGACCACTGGCGCGAGTCTCGGTCAGGCGCCTGTTGTATGACAGACTGCGGCCGGTCGGCCAACGGCAAGAGGATTGCAGCGAAATTATCCAGCCAAAGGCTTAGGGGCATGAGCCAATCCTCACCTCTAGAGAACATGACCCACGCCGACGCGAAGTCCGCGATCGCCCATGACCTTGCATCCGGAAAGTCGACCTACGCTTCAATGGGCGCGGTCTCTCTTTTAAAGGCCTGCGGCGTAGAAGTCGAAGAGGGCAGCCTCAGTATCGACTGGACGGACATGCCATTAGCTGAGGCCGAGGAGATTACCAATTTCGTGTATGGGCTCGAATCCGAGGTGACGCCAGACCGCTGGACGGAATTGCAGGGCCTGCTCGTCAAGCATGAGGAGGGTGAATTAGAGCTGACGGAGAAGGATTTCCAGGGAGCCGAGTGGGACCTGATGGAAGCTGCCTATAACCTAGCGATGCAGTCCTGCATCGAATGCGACCGGATCTACGACCATGACATAAGCGCACCGAATGGAACGAGCCTGCGTTTCCGATTCGTGGTCTCGTGGGTCGGCGGAGAAATCGTCTCGGCGCGCTCGCCCTATGACTTCCGGGGCAAGCCCGAGTGAAGCCAACCTGGGGTCGCGCCGCATCGCATAGGCAGTCCGACCCCCAATCATGTTCGGCTAGGAGCGACGCCTTACAAGTTTGGCCAATTCTGATTCGAGTGCGTAATGGTCGTATTCGACCCCATCGGGGTCTGGTAAGCCTTTACGAA
>JBIPOM010000064.1:0-12422 GCA_044379175.1 Flavobacterium sp.
TGTACTCAACTCCTGATTGCGTTGTGAATACTATTGTTCCTGTTGTAGTAGCACACGTTGATTGAACGGTTACACTCGCTGTTGGCGTGCTTGGTGCACTTGGTACTGCGTTAACTGTAACTGTTGCTCCAGTTGCTGTACACGTATTGTCTGTTGTTGAACGTACTTTTATTGTGTAAGTGCCTGATGCCACTCCAGTGAAGGTAGCACTTGATTGATAAGTAGTGCCATCAATGCTGTACTCAACTCCTGATTGCGTCGTGAATACTATTGTTCCTGTTGTAGTAGCACACGTTGGTTGAACGGTTACACTCGCTGCTGGCGTGCTGACCGTACACAAATCATTATCAATAATAGTAGCAATAGCAATTACTGAGTCATCAGATAATATTATAACTGGTGTTGTAAAAGCCCCTCCAGCTACACCATAACTTAAAGAAAAAAGTCTCGCAGTTGAATTTGAACCTGTAACTCCTTTTCTAAAATTGAACTCAGTTAATGGGCTTTGGTAATTTGCTATAAAAGACGCTGAATTATCAAAATCTATACCCGCTAGAGTTGTACTTATACCCGTTACTCTAGTATTTAAGGGATTTGCTGGTGAAGTTGCTATGGTTAAACCTGTTGGATTATTAACAGTATAACTACTAAAATTATTTAATTCAATGTACTCGCGAACCGAAGATGATGCACCATCTATATCTATACCTGTTATATAAAAGTTTGTTAATGCAACAGGAACATTCGTCCCTGATTTAAAAAATTCCATTTTATAGTCAACAGAACTACCAGATGTTGATGTTGAATTAACTTCTGATTGGAATCTGTTGGTATTGCTGTCATCACTATCAAAAATATAATCACTAGCACCAGTTCCTATATTAGATTTTGCAATTATTTTAATCCTTACATCTATAGCTTGAGCGTTTACAGTAACAGCATTTGTTTTTTTATACACTGCGTTAACAGCCTCTGCTGTACCACTTTCTAGTTGTAACGAAGCAAGATTTATAGGATTGTAATTAACATCATATAAATCAAAAAGTTCTAGATTTGCTGATATTGGTTTTACAATCAAATTGAACGTTTCGTTTAATTCAATGTTAACATCATCATTGATAGGTGTTCTAACTTTTAATACCGCACAACTTGGAATTTGCGCAAAGTTCTGGTAAATTAGCCAAGTTGCACCATTGTTAATAGAGTACTCTAAATTCGTTTGCCCAAGCGTTGTTTGAGTAGCAATTGCTCCATAATCAACTCCATTTCCTAAAGCGGTTCCGTTAGTTAAATACAAAGAAACATAACTGTTATTTGGACCTTGAACATCGAAAACGGCATATCCAGCATTTTCGTTTATATTAATATTGCTTACTTGAATACTTGGTGCACTTGGTACTGCGTTAACTGTAACTGTTGCTCCAGTTGCTGTACACGTATTGTCTGTTGTTGAACGTACTTTTATTGTGTAAGTACCTGAAGCTACTCCAGTGAAGGTAGCACTTGATTGATAAGTAGTGCCATCAATGCTGTACTCAACTCCTGATTGCGTTGTGAAAACAATTGTTCCAGTTGTAGTAGTACACGTTGGTTGAACGGTTACACTCGCTGTTGGGGTGCTTGGTGCACTTGGTACTGCGTTTACGGTTACTGTTGCTCCAGTTGTTATGCAAGAAGTGTTTGTTGTGGAGCGAACTCTCAATGTGTAAGTACCTGGTGCAACTCCTGAAAAAGTAGCACTTGATTGGTATGTGGTACCGTTAATATTGTACTCAACTCCTGATTGGGTAGTGAATACTATTGTACCTGTTGTTACTGCACAAGTTGGTTGTACTGTAACACTCGCTGCTGGAGTGCTTGGTGCGCTTGGTACAGCATTTACTGTTACGGTTGAACCAGAAGTAATACAGCTATTATCTGTTGTCGAGCGAACATGAACTGTGTAAGTACCTGGTGCAACTCCTGTAAAAGTAGCACTTGATTGGTATGTGGTACCATTGATACTGTACTCAACTCCTGATTGGGTAGTGAATACTATTGTTCCTGTTGTAGTAGCACACGTTGGTTGTACTGTAACACTAGCTGCTGGAGTGCTTGGTACACTTGGTATAGCATTTACTGTTACGGTTGAACCTGAAGTAATACAGTTATTATCTAATGTCGAGCGAACACGAATTGTATAAGTCCCTGGAGCAACTCCAGTGAAAGTAGCACTTGATTGGTATGTGGTACCATTGATACTGTACTCAACTCCTGATTGAGTCGTGAATACTATTGTTCCTGTTGTAGTAGCACAAGTTGGTTGTATTGTTACACTCGCTGTTGGCGTGCTTGGTGCACTTGGTACAGGGTTTACGGTTACTGCTGCTCCAGTTGTTATGCAAGAAGTATTTGATGTCGAACGAACACGAAGTGTGTAAGTACCTGGTGCAACTCCTGTAAAAGTAGCACTTGATTGGTATGTGGTACCATTAATACTATACTCAACTCCTGATTGAGTAGTGAATACGATTGTTCCTGTTGTAACTGCACAAGTTGGTTGAACTGTGACACTCGCTGCTGGGGTGCTGATTATGCAAGAATCATTGTCAATAATAGTAGAAATAGAGATTTCTGAGTCCTCTGTTGACGTTAAAACTGGTGTTGTAAAAACACCGCCAGCAGCACCAAATGTAACAGAAAATTGCCTTGCACTTGAAGTGCCTGTAACTCCTTTTCTAAAATTAAGCTCAGTTAATGGGCTTTGGTAATTTGCAATAAATGAAGCCGTATTTTCAAATGTTATACCACTCAAGCTATTATCAATACCAGTAAATCTAGTATTTTGACTATTTGTTGGTGAAATTCCAATTGTTAAGCCTGTTGGATTATTAATAGTATAACTACTAAAATTGCTTAATTCAATGTACTCTTTTGAAGTAGCACTATTTCCATCGATATCAACACCTGTTACATAGAAGTTTGTTAATGCAACTGGAACATTCGTGCCTGATTTAAAAAACTCGATTTTATAATCAACAAAACTACCAGATGATGATGTTGAATTAATTTCTGATTGGAATCTAGTAATATTAGAAGCGTCATTATCAAAAACATAATCAGTAGCACCAGTTCCAATATTGGATCTTGCAATTATTTTAATCCTCACATCTATTGCTTGAGAGTTTACAGTAATCGCATTTGTTTTTTTATATACTGCATTAACAGCCTCTGCTGTTCCGCTTTCTAATACTAACGAACCAAGATTTATAGTATTATAGTTAACATCATATAAATCAATAACTCCAAGATTTACTGAAATTGGTTTAACAATCAAATTGAAGGTTTCATTTGGTTCAATGTTAACATCATCATTGATAGGTGTTCTAACTTTTAATACTGCACATCCTGGAATTTGCGCAAAATTTTGGTAAATTAACCAAGTAGTACCATTATCAATAGAGTACTCTAAGTTTGTTTGCCCAAGTGTTGTTTGTGAAGCAGTTGCGCCATAATCAACTCCGTTTCCTAGCGCACTTCCGTTAGTTAAATACAAAGAAACATAACTGTTATTTGGACCTTGAACATCGAACTCAGCATATCCAGCATTTTCGTTTACATTAATATTACTTACTTGAATACTTGTTACAATTGTTACTGCGTTTACAGTTACTGCTGCTCCAGTTGTTACGCAAGAAGTATTAGATGTTGAACGAACACGAAGTGTGTAAGTACCTGGCGCAACTCCAGTGAATGTCTCACTCGATTGGTATGTAGCGCCATCAATGCTGTACTCAACTCCTGATTGCGTTGTGAAAACAATTGTTCCAGTTGTTACTGCACATGTTGGTTGAACTGTTACACTTGCCGCTGGAGTGCTTGGTGGCGTACAGCTTGTGCAACCTGAAACTGTTAATACCATTGAGCAAGAGGTATCTTGACTAAAAGTACTTGAATCAGAAACGATAAATGTTATTGTATGACTTCCATTACCAAGAGACGACAACAAAGTTCCTGGGGTGGGACTTTGAGAAATTGTAAAACTACAATCATCATAAGCTGACACTTCTGATCTATAATCTGGCAACACTAATGAGCAATCAGATATTGATTTATTTTCTGCACAATTTAAAATAATAGGAGCTAAAGTCTCTAAAGTACAACTTAAAGTACTATTACATCCCGATATAGAAGTTGTGCTTTGGCAATAAGTAATAGGATTTGTATTTGAACTTGTTGCATAATTAAAAGTAATATTATCTAAAGAAGCTCCTGAAGCTCCATTAGCATATGGTGTTTCAAATTTTAATTTTGTTGTTGTACCATGATAGTTATATAAATCAAGAGTATAAGTGCCTGCAGTAGTTGAAGTATTTATTTGTGTCCACGTAGTTCCATTATCTTCAGAAATTGAAGTTTTTATCAAATTGTATGTAGAGTTTGTACCACCTAACAAAGCGGAAGTATATAATACCTGAACACCTTTATTTGAGAAATCTAAAGTTGGTGTAATAATAGTTGATGCATTTGTGATAGCAATATCATCAATACCAACACCAATAGTTCCATTTGCTGAACGTGATTGAAATCTTACTTTAACTTGAGTTCCAGTATAAGTACTCAAATCAAATGGCGCCATTTGTGTTAAAGTAGATGTTGTTGGTATCCTAGTACCTATAGTTGTCCAAGTACTACCGTTATCTGTAGAAACGGAAACGGTAACCGTATTTGCTGCAGTATTTGTTCCGCCAAAAGTTCTTGCTCTAAAAGTAAGATATTTTTCTGCTGCTGAAGAAGTAAAATCCATTGCTGGTGAAATAGTGGAAGATAAAGCAGACGATAGATTTAAGCAACCTGTTTGATTAAGAGCATTGTTACATGTACCTCCTTGTGTAACTGAATTATCTATCCATCCAGCAAAAACAACTGTTGAACATGTGGAATATACATCTGTTCTAATAGGAGTTAATAAACTACCTAACATATTAATCGTAGTCGTTCCCGTAAGACCTGTATCAGACCAACCTGTTTGTGTTCCATCACTAACACCTGTTCTTGTAGTTAATAAGGCACTCACAGTAGGTCCTGTAGATCCTGTTTGTGTATAAATCCCATTATTTGACATGGTTTGGATACCACTACTATCCTCAAAAATATTAACTTCACCTGAATTTGCAGATGAAAAAGTATTATTATTTATTGTAATGTTTAATGATGCTCCAGAATAATAGATATCTTGACCATCATCAAAACCATTTACAAGTATTTGACCATCTGTTTGTAATAATTTTCCATTATTTACAAACCTACAATTAGTTACAGAAGCAGTACCTGTTACAGATTTAAAACAAATAGCACCACCATCGGCAGAAGTAGCATTACCTACACTTATACTTGAGGTTCCTTTTGCTTGAGCAGTAACCGCATTTGTATCAAATAGACAATTTGATATTGAAGTATTTGATGTACCATTAACAAAAATGGCACCCCCTCCAGATGAATTGTCATCCGTTTCAGATATATTATTAGAAAAACAGGAACCAGTTATTGTAAGTGTTCCTGCATTTTGCCCTATTGCACCACCTTTTAATGAAACGCATCCACTAAAAGTACAATTAGTTACAGTTACATTAGCAGATGCTCCTTTAATTTGAATTGCACCTCCGTTTTCCGTAGAAGAGGCACTTTCATTTTGGAAAAAAATGGTGTTTTCAATAATGGCTGTAGAATTGTTAACCAAAAGACCCCCTCCCATAGCTCCATTGTAACCAGAACATTTAAATAAGGAATTTCTAATTGTTACATTTGCTCCTCCAGAAACATTAACATTATGCAAAGTTGCAGTTGCGCCCAAGCAATTATTAATTACAATATTCTCAATATTTATTCCAGTAAAGGAACCATTAATATTTATTACTTGACCAAAGGAACCAACTGAATTAAAAAATTTAGTTAAGGTTAGATTTTTTATAGTTACATTACTTGAAGTAATGTTTGTCCACAATTGTGCGCCATTATCATTATCAAAAATAGTATTACCAGATCCAGCTCCTATGATAGTTAATTTTTTATTAATGGTAATACTATTTTGGCTATAAGTTCCCGAATCAACATATATGATGTCCCCAGCAGATGCACTTGAAATAGCTTTAGCCAAAGTAGCAAATGGTGCTGAAGCAGAGCCTGTCCCTGTTGTATCATTACCTGAAACTGAAGATGCAGTATAAATATCACCGGTATTGCTATTATTATCAACATACCAAATGTTTTGTGTTGGAACAGTAATGATAACAAGCTCATCGGAAGTTGAATCGTTTAATATATAACCTGAACTATTAGTTATATAAGCAGTTACATCATACGTAGCGATTGAAAGCGCACTTATTATAGGTAGAGACCAATTTCCACCATTAATAACAAGACCATTAGATGTGGTGTATAAAACATTATTTACAACAACTGTAAGATTTTCTCCTGGGGCTAAAGTAACTGAACCTGTGATGGTAGGAGTTGTATCTGAGGTTGTTTGTGACGATACAGTAACTGGACCATTAGGATTTAAAGAATTTGTGGTTGCCAAATAGTCATTTAAAGCAGATAACAAACCATTTGTTGCGGCATTACCTGAAACACTAGTATTATCGACTAAAGAAAATGAAGATGCAATTAATCTTAAACCAAAATTACTAGTTGAGTTAATCGTATAGGTTTGAGATGAACCATAAGTAAGGTTAATTGGTTGTATTGTTGATGCTGGAATAAATCCAAAACACTCTAATGTTGATCCAGAAGTAATTCGCCAAACTATGGCCCCTGGAACATCAATCAACTGACCACTATTAAGTTGCAATCTTACAAAACCAGAAATATCATTTCCTTGCAATTGAAAAGTATTTGTAGTAGAATTTTGAATAAAAAAAGCTTTATTAACACCTAAGGTATTAAATGTTTTAATATTATCTGCTTTTCCAGAATTTTGACCAATTGTTCCAATGAAGCCAACAGAAAAAGGTACGGCTACTATATTTTGGGAAGTAACATTAAAATATGTAAATACTGTGAATAATATAACTAAGTAAGAATTTTTCATGTAGATATAAATTAAAACGCAAAATTATTTATTCTAATTAAGGTTCTAACAAATCGTAGATAATCAGGGGTATTTTATTTATTAAATTAAAGTTATTTATATTTAATATATTGATTATCATATTTTTATTTATAAATTAAAGTTTTTTTTTAGGGTTATTTTGTTGTTAATCAAAGTAGAAAATTGAATTTACATGAAAAAATAAAAACAATTTTAAAGAAAATATATTCTAGAAAATCATCAAGAAATGTGTATTATGTAGGATTCGAAAATAACAACACACAAGATAAAATAAAAAATGGCCAGTGCCAATAGAATAATTGGAGATTAATTTTAAAACAATTCTTAATTATATATAAAAAAAGGGTTCAACTTTAATTATTAAAGTCAAACCCCTATTTTTTTAACTAACACGCTTTACAGGATAGTATAAAATTACTTTTAAAAAAAAGAGTTTATAAATTCTTCTAGTGAACTATTAGAGCCTAAATTCATTTTTTTACGAATTTGTGAACGATAATACTCTATACTTTTTTCGGATTTATCCATCAATAATGCAATTTCTTTAGTGGTAAAATGAAGTGTGATGTACTCAATTACGCGTTTTTCTTTTTCTGTAATTTCAGGAAAATTAATATTTACATAACTAATTATTTTATCAACATTCAATTTTTTTTGCATAATTTGAGTTAACTCTCTATAATTGTCAAAAAATGAATTTAAGCACAATTTTAACTTTTTTAACGTTTCTTTTTCATTGTAGTTTGGGTCTTTTTCATCTGCAATATTTTCCAATTGCTTTTTTAACAAGGCTACTTTTTTTATATTGAAAATAGACGTATTTAACTCTTCAGATGTTTCCTTTAAATTTTCTGATAATTCTATTTTTTCAAATTCTTTTTTTAATATTTCGTTTTGAGACTGGACAGCATTTAACAAAAGAATTTTCTTGTTCTTCTTATAATTTCTAATTATTAAAAAAATAATTCCAAGCCCCATTATTATTACAATAATAGAAAATCTAAACATCAAATTACTTTTAGATAATTGATTTTGAATAAGTTGGTTTTTTAATTGTTCTTGAGAAAACTTACCTTGCAGCTCTTCTAACCGTTCAGCAGCCTTAAAATCTTCTAAGTATACTAAATTTTTTTCTTTTACAAATTTTTCATTGCTATCTTCCCAGAAGTTGTCAAATTTTCGATATAAATTGATATTATTTTGTTTAAAATAAAATTCTTTTAAATACTTGAAATATAGATTTTTCAGAAACAAATCGTTAGAACTATTAACTTCATTTTCATACTTTAATATTCCTGAAATGTCCTCTAAAGGCTTATCGTCCAAAAGTAATAACCCTTGATTGGTTTTTAATTTTAAGAATAAGTTATTTGTTTTATACTTCGGCTTCAAGTCCTGTAATAAATTTTTTAATTTTGCTTTTTCTTTCCAAGATATTAAAAATTCAAGTTGTACTTCTTCCCAAATACTTTCAAACATTGGGTATTTTTTTATCTGATTTGAAACTTCTTTTTGAAATGCAAAAAACTTAGACTTATTGTTATTCAAGCCATACCATTTGGCTAAATTTAACTTTTTAACGAATGAGATATATGGTGTAATTTCTTTAGTAGACTCAAAATATTGTTTAGCTAAATCATACTGTTCCAAAGACATGTAACAAACCCCAATGTTTATGTTATTAACCCAATACATGTCGTTTTTATTCTTTTTTTGAGCCGAATTAACTGAAATAAAGTATTGAGAAGCCGTTTTGTGATATCCAATGGCATTGTATGCGGCACCAATATTTACTTTAGTCCTATAACCTAATTCTACGTCTTTTTTCTTTTCATTTACTTTTAATACATTTTTCCAAATAGAAATTGCATTATTATAATTGTGTTTTTCATAGGCTTTTATACCTTCTTCAAAAAGTAACTTTAGCGGGTCATCCGAAGATTTTTGTTTAGTAGAATCTAAAAATTTGTAAGAGTTATTTAAGGTTAAATCACTTGAATAACAAGCGTTTAAAGCAAACAAATAGAAAAATATAAAACATAAAAATTTTCTCATAAATCAAATAAACTTTTGTCCTTAAATAATTAAATATATTAGTTAGTATACAAAGTTACAGAATTTTAACAAATAAATTTGATTTTAATTTAAAGGTGCTTAATAAAACAAAACTTTAAAGATAAAATAATTTAATTATTTTTTGTGGTGTAAATGACAAAAGATGAGAACAAAAAATTTAAGATGAGTATTTGGTTTTAATATCTCTTTTTTGATAGTAATTATACCTTCAATACCGCAAATAAATATATAATTATCAAAAAAATTGGATAGCTTTTTTTAATCTATTAGATTAAGCTTAACTTAATTATTCTTTTGTCAACAGAATATTTAACCACAATGTATGGTGTAACCCCAGTTAGTTTAATGTCGTTCCCTTTCATTGCAAAAGCTTCTTGCGTACTGTCTGCAATATAAATTTCTGTCTTTACAGGTAAAAAATAAGATTTAATTTCATTAGGAGCCAAATCGCTTACTCTAGTTTGAATTTTTCCATCTGGCGTGTAGATTATAAGGGAAAGATGATACACGTCTGTATTATCATTTGAAAAGCTAATACTTATGTTCTCTTGTCCATAAATAGATGATGCGATTAAAAACGCTAAAATTAGTAATGCTTTTTTCATAGTTTGAATGTTACATTGATTTTTACGACATAAAATTAGTCAAAAAACCTTTAGAATAATCTAAAGGTTTTTGTTAACTTTAACTTTAATTATAACTTATAATTTGTTTTATTGTAATGTTTCTCCATAAACACATCTAACCGAAAGCCCCATTTTTTTGTAAGCAATATGAATAAAAGAAAAGGGCGAATAACTATGTATTCCCCGACCTCGAACTAAATCGGAATCAGAACTATATTCAGTAGAGCTCCACCATGATGTCCAAGTACCAATAGACTCAAAATTACCTTCTATTCTTCTATCACCTCCACCCAATGCTGTAAATCCAGATTCATTGGTAGCAATGTTAGGAGCAGTCCAAAATGAGGTCCCCGTAGCTTTCATATTTGAACCCGCTATTTCTCTTGCACCTAAAAAATCAGTTAACTCGGTCCAATCAGTATTAGATGGAATTCTCCAACCTGAAGGCGCTAATGTTTTGTTAGGAGTAGTTGGGTCATTATCATGTATTCCAGCTACTGCATACCAATTATATAGTTTACCATACACAACACCATTTGCTGGGTCGTTGTTATAATAACACCAAGCTCCAGTGGTAAGGTTTGACCATTCTACAGGATTACTCACTTGTGGTATTGGGGTACCATCTCTGTAAGTTGATACATCTAAATTAAATTTAGACCAAATTTGTGAACCTATTACAACTGTCATTGCTGTTTCTGGTGTAGAACGATTAAGTTCATTTGAATGATTATTTGAATTTCCATTAGCATTCTTTGAAAAAACCCTGTAGGTATAAACAGTATTGGGAACTAAATTTATATCGATAAAGTTAGTTACATCTTTAGAAGTACTTCCAACAATCACAAAAGCACCAGAACCGATTTTGCGCTCTATTTTAAATTCTGACTCATTAGTTGATTCATCTCTCCAAGACAAAGTTATTTGAGTAGATGAATTAGCTACACCGCTTAAATTTGATGGAGCAGCAGGTACAGATGTGACTTCTGAAATAACATCAGATTCCGAACTGCTAGAACAAGAACACATAAAAAAAACCAATAAAACATAAATAAATATATTTCTCATACTATTTTTTTAAAAATAATTTACAAATATATAATTTTATATTAAAAAAACTATTTTAAAATAATTAACTGCTTGATTATTCGAACATTATTATTAATAATAATAAAATACTTGAGGTTAAGTCAGCAGTAAAACAGTATATTAATAAATTAACTGCCACTAAATTTCCAGTTAATACTATTTCTTACTAAATTTGGGATTGTATAAACAAAAAAAGTCCAACATTTCTGCTGGACTTTTGCTCCCTCTCTTGGGCTCGAACCAATCCCGATAGCTATCGAGACTCTGATTAACAGTCAGATGCTCATTGGTATTTGTCAAGTAATTTTAATGTAATTTCAGGATAACGAAGTAAATTTTGAATATAAACTTTACTTTTCGTTGATTTTATGTGCCTCTCAATAGATAATCCTTGAAACTTGGATTCGCATTCAATTGTGAAAATCAATTCCCAATCTTCAACTTTGTAAGTGAATTTTCTAGTTTGTATATCATTTTGATGGAAATCTAAACGCATATCAAGATCTTGTGTAAATCCAATATAGTATTTGCCCAATTGATTTGAATGAAGAATATATATAACGTTCTCCATAGAATTTTAAACAAAAAAGTCCAACATTTCTGCTGGACTTTTGCTCCCCCTATTGGAGAAAGTTACAATTTTGATGCGATGATAATTTATTTAACAATAAGAAAGACAGGGAGTTAGTGATAAATAAAAATCAAAATTCTAAATAATTTTGTATTTTAGCAAAAAAATAGTTGATTGCCTTTCGGCCGATTTTTTAAAAAAAACTATAAATGAAAATTGAAAGTAAGTGCTTCTAAATTAGCTACTTTGACAAGCTGGGAAACTTCGTAGTTAAGTTTATCGCGAGAAGATTAAACCTATTAAAAATAAAAAAATCTATTAGTAAAAACAGTATGAATAAATATTTACAATTTAGTATTATGAGAATTTTTATTTCTTTATTATTATTGTTGTTTTTATCGTGTGAAAAAGACAACTCGGTAAACCAGTCTAACCCAAATACTTCGGCTTATAGAATTACTAAATCTATTTCTTACAATAGTGTAGGCGTAGATGTAATAATTGACAAGCCTGAAGGAAATGAATTTGATGTATTAATTACTTATCACGGTACCGTGCAAAGTGATTCAAATATTTTACCTGCTGCCAATAATACTCTTGACAAATTCAAGAGTATTTTAGACAGAAATGATATGATGATTGTAAGTGTGGCATATCCCCAAGAAAATGTATTATTAGGCGACAATATTGTTCAAGGCGAAGCCGCCTTGTTATGGTTGAAAAATAAAGCAAGTCAAGAATTAGGGATAACTGTAAAGAAAGTATTCTTAGGCGGACACTCTCAAGGAGGCTATATGGTAACAAGACTTAATACAATGCATCAAACAAATGGCGTTATTGCCAATGCACCAGGACCATTAAATCTTGTTTATAGATGTCAATTAGAGGAAAATGGGCAAGTTCAATCAGGTGCTGTCTGTACCCAACTTAAAAATGTATATGGCACGACAACAAGTAACCCCAATGCCTA
>JBIPOM010000002.1:0-38551 GCA_044379175.1 Flavobacterium sp.
TCTCAAATTTTTCTTGAATAATATGGCTTCCCATATTTGAAGTCATGATGATAATGGTATTTTTAAAATCAGCCAAACGTCCTTTATTATCCGTTAATCGTCCTTCATCTAATACTTGTAATAATATATTAAACGTATCCGGATGTGCTTTTTCAATTTCATCTAACAAAATTACCGAATACGGTTTGCGTCGTACTGCTTCTGTTAATTGTCCTCCTTCATCATATCCTACATATCCTGGAGGTGCACCAACCAAACGACTTACGCTATGACGTTCTTGGTATTCGCTCATATCAATTCGAGTCATCGCATTTTCGTCATCAAACAAATAATCGGCTAAAGCTTTCGCTAATTCTGTTTTTCCAACTCCAGTTGTACCTAAGAAAAGGAACGTTCCTAAAGGTTTTTTCATGTCTTGTAAGCCGGCACGACTTCTTCTTACTGCGTCAGAAATAGCTTCTATAGCTTCCTCTTGACCCACAACTCTTTTATGCAATTCATCTTCTAAATTCAGTAGTTTTTCACGCTCACTTTGTAGCATTTTTGTAACCGGAATTCCCGTCCACTTTGCAACAACCTCAGCAATATCTTCTTGTGTAACTTCTTCTTTAATTAGCGATTTTTCACTTTGATTTTCAAGTAATTCAATTTGTAACGCGTCTAATTTCTTTTGTGCTTCAACAATTTTACCATATCTTAGTTCGGCAACTTTACCATATTCTGCATCTCTTTCTGCCTTTTCTGCTTCTAATTTAAAATCTTCAATTTGTTGCTTATAGCTTTGAATAGCATCTACAACATCTTTCTCCGATTTCCATTTGGCATAAATTTCATTACGTTGTTCTTTTAGTTCTGACAAATCAATATTTAAAATTTTTAATTTCGATTCGTCTTTTTCTCGCTTAATAGCTTCAATTTCAATTTCTAATTGCATGATTTTTCTATCCAAAACATCCAATTCTTCTGGTTTTGAATTAATTTCCATACGTAACTTTGAAGCCGCTTCATCCATTAAATCTATAGCTTTGTCTGGTAAAAATCGATTCGTAATATAACGTTGCGACAATTCAACTGCGGCAATAATAGCATCATCTTTAATTCGTACTTTATGATGCGTTTCGTACTTTTCTTTGATTCCACGTAAAATTGAAATGGCGCTTTCTGTGTCGGGTTCGTCAACAGTAACTCTTTGAAAACGACGTTCTAAAGCTTTATCTTTTTCAAAATATTTTTGATATTCGTCTAAAGTTGTAGCACCAATCGCACGTAATTCACCTCGAGCTAAAGCGGGTTTCAAAATATTAGCAGCATCCATAGCACCTTCACCTCCTCCTGCTCCTACAAGCGTATGAATTTCATCAATAAAAAGTATGATGTCGCCTTCTGCTAAAGTCACTTCTTTCACAACCGCTTTCAAACGTTCTTCAAATTCGCCTTTATATTTTGCACCTGCAATTAATGCACCCATATCTAAGGAATACACAATTTTATCTTTTAAATTTTCAGGTACATCACCATCCACTATTCTGTGCGCTAATCCTTCAGCAATGGCTGTTTTACCTACACCTGGCTCACCAACTAACATCGGATTGTTTTTAGTTCTTCGAGTTAAAATTTGTAATACTCTTCGAATTTCTTCATCTCTACCGATTACTGGATCTAATTTTCCGTTTTTAGCTAAATCGTTTAAATTTTTTCCGTATTTATTTAACGCATTATACGTTTCTTCTGCTGATGAGGAAGTAACTCGTTCACCTTTTCTAAGCTCTGTAATGGCTGCAAGTAAGTCTTTTTCTGTAACCCCTTGATCTTTTAAAAATTGGGCCACTTTACTTTTCGATTTGAAAATGGCTAAAATGATATGTTCAATGGAAACAAAATCATCATTCATCTTTTTTGCCAAAGTTGTCGCTTCATTAACTGTAGAAGATGCTTCTCTTGAAAACATAATTTCACCACCAGAAACTTTTGGAAAAGCCTGAATAGTTTGGTCTAACATTTTTTGAAACACGTCCATATTCACATTTACTTTCTTTAAAATAAATGGCGTTACTGTAGCGTCAATTTCTAAAATAGCTTTAAAAATATGTTCGTTTTCAAGCTGTTGTTGCCCAAAATTTTGTGCAATTTGCTGAGCCGTTTGCAACGCTTCTTGCGATTTAATAGTTAAATTATTTAAGCTCATATTTTTTATGTTTTAAACTCTTATTAATTATACTTTAGTTGTAGTATATTTGTTTAAAATTGGTCAATTTACATTCCATAGTCATAAAATTGACAAAATGTCATTAATTTGCAATTAAAAACAATTAAAAACAGACAAAATGTCTTAAAAAATTAACAAAAATGAACTTTTTAAAAAATATCTTTAAGGAAAATACTTCAAATTCAACAGAATCAACAAATGAAAATGTGAAATTTTTTACATTAGATAAAATGGAACAATTTGATGAAATAGATGAAATTTCTCAAACGAAACCGGTTGTCCTTTTCAAACACAGTACAAGATGTAGCATCAGTAGAATGGCTTTAAAACAATTTGATACTGAATTTAACTATCCAAATGAAAAAATAGTTTGGTATTTATTAGATTTATTAAATCACAGAGATTTATCAAACGAGATAGCACATAGATATAATATTACGCATCAATCACCACAAATTTTAGTTATAAAAAATAGAAAAGCGGTTTTTAATGCTTCACACGATAGTATTGCTGCGGAAGACATGAAACAGTTTACGTAACACATTATAAACAAAAATCGCTTTTAAGTTTTTAAAAGCGATTTGTATATGTATTGATTATTTTCTAAATCTATTTCCTGAGATAATACTTTTCAATTTTGCTTTTATATCTTCACCCGAATCAAAAACCATTTGTTCGTTTGTAGGAAACGGCACTGCTCTTCTATCAAAATATTGAAAATAATCTTGTTCACAAGCTCGTTTATCTCCATTATAATTAGCATAAATATAATTGAAAACAAATTCACTAACCAAAGGGTAAGTATTTATTAACTGTTTTGAAATTAAATCATGAAATTCAATTTTGGCTGTTGTTTGAACTGATTTAAATTGTGTAAATTCATAAATATTTGCCGTTATCGTTTTCATCACATCTACAAACATAGGTTTTCCTTCCGAGTCTTTTACTTGAACATTATTGGCATCTAAAAGTGGTTTTGTACCGTCTTTAATTTGTTTTTCCTTAATAAATTGCTTCTCTCGAACTTGTTCTGGTGAAATTTTAATTTCTCTGAAATTTACAACTAAACCAAAATCATAAGAAATATCATTTTGTTTTCTATTGTGATATTCAGTCCATTTATCATTAATTCCGTAGGTACTAAAATCTAACATATCCTCTTGTAAACGGACAGGAATAACCATTTGCGTATCGTTTTTTGTTGATACCAATACAAAATCAGTCCCTCTAAATTGGGCTTGCCCCATTAAATCTCTTACGTCTTTATAATTCGGATTTAATTTATCCAAATATGCTAAATCTTCATACGCTTCACGAATTGTCATTTTATTTTTGGAGGTAAGAAGTTTTTTTGCATTATTGTACAAATAAATTGACAAATCGACTTTGCTAGCCACTAACTCGTTAGAATAATCATCAAAAGGAAAAATTGCATTTCTATTCTCTTTCATCAATTTCAAAGGCAAAACACCTCTAATTCTATCTTGACGTACATTCAATAGGTTATATAAATTATAAATTTTTTCAAAGTTAGCGGGATTTTTTTCCTTAATTAACAAAGATAAATTATTTAAATCACGTTCCTTTGCTTTCGCAAATGCTTCTTCTAAAAGATACACGTAATCTTGATTTCCTTTAGCATTTTTGTTGGTTCTTAAACCATCTAAAGCTCTTTCAATAGCACCATCATAATCGCCATTACTTAGCATAGATTGCGTTTGTTTTACGCCGCAAGAAAACAAAAACAAAGATGTAAATAGTAATATATATCTTTTCATATACCTTTCTTAGATTTGGAAAATAATTAACTAGTAACTTAAAATTTTAATTCAATTGCTGGAAGTAGCTTGCTCGACACTTCGCCAAAGCCAATTCTAACTTGATCATTTTGACAATATCCCCTAATTATTACCGTGTCGTTGTCGTTAATAAATTTTCGTTCTGAACCATCATTCATTTTGATTGGATTTTGACCACCCCATGAAAGTTCTAACATCGAACCAAAAGAATCTGGCGTAGGTCCTGAAATCGTACCACTACCCATCATATCACCAGAGTTTACTCTACAACCATTAATTGTATGATGTGCCAATTGCTGACTCATTGTCCAATACATATATTTAAAGTTTGAATTTGAAACTACTGTTTCTGAAGCATTTTCAGGTTTAATTGCTACTTGCAAATTGATATCATAAGCGTTATTTTCAGATTGTTGTAAGTACGCTAATGGTTTTGGATTTTGCTCTGGTGATGCGCATTTAAAAGGCCTTAATGCGTCTAAAGTAACAATCCAAGGCGAAATAGATGAAGCAAAATTTTTCGCTAAAAAAGGGCCAAGCGGAACATATTCCCATTTCTGAATGTCTCTTGCTGACCAATCGTTAAACAACACCATTCCAAAAATACTTTCCTCTGCATCATCAACAGAAACTGGTTCTCCCATTATATTGGCATCCGTAGTAATAAAAGCAGTTTCTAATTCAAAATCTACCAATCTGGAAGGTCCAAAAACCGGTTGTGATTCTCCATTTGGTAACGTTTGCCCATAAGGTCTGTGAACTGGAATACCACTTGGTACAATAGTAGAACTTCTACCATGATATCCAACAGGTATATGAAGCCAATTTGGCAACAAGGCATTTTCTGGATCACGAAACATTTTACCTACGTTTGTAGCATGTTCTTTACTGGAATAAAAATCGGTATAATCTCCTATTTGAACCGGCAATAACATTTCTATATCTTCAATTTTAAATATAACAATATTTTTATGAGCAGCATTATCTCTTAGAGTGGGATTTGATTCTAAAAAAATATCGGATAATCTATTTCTAACCAAACGCCAAGTCTTTCTTCCATCTGATATGAAATCATTGAGTGTGTCTTGCATAAACATATCGTCTGTAAGCTCAATACCTTCAAAATAGCCTAGTTGTTGCAAAGCTCCCATATCAATTGCATAATTACCAATTCTTGTACCAATGGTAATTACATCTTCTTTAGTAATAAAAACCCCAAATGGAATATTTTGAATGGGAAAGTCACTATCTTTTTCTACGTTTAACCAAGATTTTTTACTTGGATCGTTAGCATAATTTGGCATATCTATTAAGTAAATTATTTTGTTAATAATTAATAATCAAAATTAAACTATCCATTCAATTTACCAAACATTTTTTGTAATTTTGACAAAACTTTAATATTTACATTCAAATGCAACGCGACGAACTTATTTTTGATCTTATTTTAGACGAACAAGACAGACAAATTCATGGAATTGAATTAATTGCTTCAGAAAACTTTGTAAGCGACCAGGTAATGGAAGCTGCTGGTTCATGTTTAACAAATAAATACGCAGAAGGATACCCTGGAAAAAGATATTACGGCGGTTGTGAAGTAGTTGATATTGTAGAGCAAGTTGCTATTGATCGAGTAAAAGAATTGTTTGGAGCTGAATATGCTAATGTGCAACCCCACTCTGGTTCACAAGCAAACACAGCTGTTTTTGCAGCTTGTTTAAAACCTGGAGATAAAATATTAGGATTCGATTTGTCGCATGGAGGGCACTTAACACATGGATCGCCAGTTAATTTTTCTGGAAAATTATATACACCTAGTTTTTATGGTGTAGAGGAAACAACTGGATTGTTAAATTACGATAAAATACAAAAAATTGCAACTAAAGAACAACCTAAAATGATCATTGCAGGAGCATCCGCTTATTCTCGTGACATGGATTTTAAACGTTTCCGTGAAATTGCAGATTCTGTTGGGGCACTATTATTAGCTGATATTTCTCATCCTTCTGGATTAATTGCAAAAGGCTTATTAAACGATCCAATCCCACATTGCCATATTGTAACAACTACAACTCATAAAACATTACGTGGTCCTCGTGGCGGTTTAATTATGATGGGTAAAGATTTTGAAAACCCTTGGGGATTAACTACACCTAAAGGTGAAATTAGAATGATGAGTCATATTTTAGACATGTCTGTTTTTCCAGGAAATCAAGGAGGTCCTTTGATGCATATTATTGCTGCTAAAGCAGTTGCATTTGGCGAAGCATTAACTGATGAATTTTTCCGTTATGCGTTACAAATGCAAAAAAATGCAAAAGCCATGGCGGAAGCCTTTAACAAAAGAGGTTATAATTTAATTTCTGGAGGAACTGACAACCACATGATGTTGATAGATTTACGCAATAAAAATATTTCTGGTAAAGATGCTGAAAATGCATTAGTAAAAGCAGAAATTACCGTAAATAAAAATATGGTGCCGTTTGACGACAAATCACCATTCGTTACTTCAGGTATACGAGTTGGAACTCCAGCAATTACAACTCGTGGATTAGTTGAAGAAGACATGGAAACTGTTGTAGCTTTAATTGATAAAGTTCTAATGAATTATACAAACGAAGCTGTTTTAGAAGAAGTTGCCGAAGAAGTTAATGAACTTATGAGCGATAAAGCCATGTTTGTTTTTTAATTGAAATAAAAAGTAAAATAATAAATAAGGTATTATGTAGCAATAATAATGCCTTTTTTAAAAAATCACACTTTTTAAACAGTATAAACCTCATAACCTGTACAAAAATGTCTATTTTACGATTGCAATTACCCACCGATCCCAGATGGGCAAATATAGTAGAAGAAAACTTAGAAGATATTTTAAGCGACCATGCTTGGTGCGAACAAAAAGCAGCAACAAATGCGATCATGCTTGTTATTAATAATGCCGAAAAAGAAGACTTAGTAACAGAAATGACTGCCATTTCTATTGAAGAAATGCAACATTTCAAAATGGTTCATGATATTATTAAAGCACGTGGTTACGAATTTTTAAGAGAAAGAAAAGACGATTATGTGAACGAATTAGCCAAATACATGAAACAATCATCAGACGGAAGTCGAGAATGTGGATTAATTGAACGGTTACTGTTTGCAGCTATGATTGAAGCCAGAAGTTGTGAACGATTTAAAGTACTTTCTGAAAATTTAAAAGATGAAGAATTAGCTCAGTTTTATAGAGATTTAATGGAAAGTGAAGCCGCTCATTACACTACTTTTATAAACTTAGCCAGAAAATATGCAGGAAATATCGATGTAGAAAAACGTTGGAAAGCTTGGTTAGCATATGAAGCGAGTGTAATCGCTAAATATGGTGAAGGTGTAACAGTACACGGGTAAAATTCACATAAAAGTGAAAAGTGAAAAGCACATAATATTTTAAAAATAAATAAAATAATAAATAAAATGGTAATAAAAAAATACGCATTTATAACGTTTATATTGCTTTCATTAGCCGTTCAAGGTCAAGAAAGAAATCTAAGAAATATAAAAAAACTAACTTTTGGTGGTGATAATGCTGAAGCTTATTTTAGTCCTGACAGCAAAAACTTAACCATGCAAGTTACCAATACTCAATTTGGTGTACTTTGTGATCAAATTTATTCATTAGATTTGACTCAACCTATAAGTGATTTCAATAACCTAAAATTAGTTTCAACAGGAAAAGGAAGAACTACTTGTTCATATTTTATGCCAGATGGAAAGCATATAATTTATGCCTCTACACATGAAGCAAATGTAGCATGTCCTGCCCCACCAAAACCAAAAGACGGAAAATATCTTTGGGCAATTTATCCTGAATTTGAAATTTACATGGCAACTAAAACAGGTGAGATTGTAAAAAAATTAACTAATTCTCCCGGTTATGATGCAGAAGCGGTGGTTTCTCCTGACGGAAAAAAAATAGCCTTCACAAGTATTCGTTCGGGTGATTTAGAAATTTATACTATGGATATTGACGGTAGCAATTTAAAACAAATTACGTTTGGTTTAGGATATGATGGCGGATGTTTCTTTTCACACGATAGTAAAAAACTAGTCTTTCGTTCCTCTCGTCCTACCACAGAAAAAGACGTTAAAGAATACAAAGACTTATTGGCAGAAAATTTAGTGATGCCAACTAATATGGAAATTTATACTTGTAATATTGATGGCTCAGATTTAAAGCAAATCACCAAATTAGGTAAAGCCAATTGGGCACCCTTTTTTCATCCATCTGACAAAAAAATTATTTTTTCATCCAATCATCATGCCACTAAAGGATATGATTTTCAGCTGTACATGATAAATATTGATGGTTCTGGATTGAAACAAATTACCTATGAAAGTGAATTTAATGCGTTTCCACAATTCTCACCAGACGGAAAAAAATTAGTGTTTTCAAGTAATCGCCAACAAGATAAAGCGCGTGAAACAAATGTATTTATAGCCGATTGGGTAGAAACAGATGAAGTTGAAAATGCAGATAGTAAAAATTTAAAAAAACACATTACCTATTTAGCTTCTGATGCTTTAGAAGGAAGACTTTCTGGAAGTAAAGCCGAGAAAACAGCTGCAAAATATATTGAAAGTGAATTTAAAAAATTAGGTTTACAACCTTATAACAAAACTTTTTTACAGCCTTTTTCATATCGATACAAAACCAATCCACATGCAGATTCAACTGTTGTAGGAGATTTATTAAATTCGAATAATGTAATTGCTTATTTAGATAATGGTGCAAACAAAACCATTGTAATAGGGGCACATTATGACCACTTAGGAAGAAATGAACATAATAATTCTACCAAACCTTTTTCAAAAGGAATGATTCATAATGGTGCAGACGACAATGCATCTGGTGTTGCTGGTGTTTTAGATTTAGCTCGAATGTATTCTAAAAATAGTACTAAAGAAAAAGTAAATTTCATTTTTGCTTTATTTTCTGGTGAAGAAGATGGCTTAATTGGTTCGAAACATATGGCAGAGACAATTAAAACACTTTATCCAAATGTTGTCACAATGATTAATATGGATATGATTGGAAGATTAGACGATAAGAAAAGTCTTATAGTTGGTGGCACAGGTACCTCACCTATTTTCTCAGAATTAATTCAACGCAACAAACCTGCGGGATTTGGAGTTACAGAAGAAACTGGCGGAATTGGACCATCTGATCATACTTCATTTTACTTAAAAGATATTCCAGTATTGTTTTTATTTACAGGAACGCATGAAGATTATCACAAACCAAGTGATGATGAAGAAAAAATTAATTATTATGGCGTAACTAATATTGTGAATTATGTTTTTAGAATTGCTAATGAATTGGCCGATAAAGAAAACATAGAATTTACCAAAACCAAAATAAACAGCGAAAAGAAGATGGCAAAATACAAAGTCACGCTTGGTATTATGCCTGATTATGCTGAGCATGGCGATGGATTACACGTAGATGGAGTTACGGAAGACCGACCAGCCATTAAAGCTGGTATTAAAGAAGGTGACATAATTACTAAAATTGGCGATTGCGAAGTAAAAGAAGTATATAGTTATATGGAATGTTTGTCTAAAATTAACTCAGGTGAAACCAAAGAAGTTGTTTATATTAGAGATGGAAAAACTAATAAGGTAAACGTAACGTTTTAACAAAAACTAATAAATGACAAACGAACAAACCGCTATAAAAGCTACCTATTTTAGTATCATTGGAAATTCTATTTTAGCTCTAATTAAAGGACTGGCTGGTTTTTTCGGGAATTCTTATGCATTATTGGCTGATGCAATTGAATCTACAACAGATATTTTTGCATCGTTTTTAGTTTTATTTGGAATTAAATATTCTAATCGACCTGCCGATGAAAATCATCCATATGGCCACGGAAGAGCTGAACCATTAATTACATTTCTAGTTGTAGGTTTTTTAATTACTTCAGCTACTATTATTGCTTATGAAAGTATAATAAATATTGGTACACCGCATGAATTACCAAAAGCTTGGACATTAATAGTATTAGCTATTATTATTTGCTGGAAAGAATATTCGTTTCAAATGGTAATAAAAAAAAGTATAATTACAAATAGCTCTTCTTTAAAAGCAGATGCCTGGCATCATAGAAGTGATGCTATTACTTCAGTTGCCGCTTTTATAGGTATCTCAGTAGCTTTAATTTTAGGAAATGGCTACGAATCTGCAGATGATTGGGCGGCTTTGTTTGCTTCTTTCTTTATACTATATAATAGTTACTTGATTTTCAGACCAGCACTTGGTGAAATTATGGACGAACATCGGTATGATGATTTGGTAGAAAACATTCGCCAAGAATCATTAAAAGTAAATGGAATTTTAGGTACTGAAAAATGCTTTATAAGAAAAGCAGGAATGAAATATCATGTTGATTTACATGCCATCGTGGATGCAACTATTTCCGTTAAAGAAGGTCATGATTTAGCTCACAAATTAAAAGATACATTAAGAAGTAAGATTTTAGAGCTAGGACACGTCTTAATTCATATAGAACCAAACCAATAAATTAAAATTGTAATTATAATTTCATGAATGATTTTGTAATTTAACTTAAGTAATTACATAAAAATAATGTTTAAGAGTTTAAAATTCTATAATACAATATTTAGTTAATTTAATAGATTGTCATTTTCTATAATTACCATCTTATTATTACACTTCCCCATGTAAAACCAGAACCGAAAGCCGCTAGAACAACTAAATCACCACTTTTTATTTTACCTTTTTCCCAAGCTTCCGTTAGAGCAATTGGAATAGATGCTGCAGTAGTGTTTCCATAATTCATTATGTTATTAAAAACTTGATCGTCTGATAATTTAAATTTTTGTTGAATAAACTGTGAAATTCTTAAATTAGCTTGATGGGGAACTAATAAGTTAATGTCTGTAACTTGTAAATTATTGGCTTGTAAACCTTCAGTAATTACTTCACTAAATCGAACTACCGCATTTTTAAAAACAAATTGGCCATTCATATACGGATAATAACTTTCATCGTTAGGGTCATTATCAGCTACGATATCAGTAACCCAACGTGAACCCATTCCTGGAGCGATTAAGGCCAATTCCTCAGCATGTTGTCCTTCTGAATGTAAATGTGTAGAAAGTATTCCTTTATTCAAATCTTCTTCTCTTGAAAGCACAGCTGCCCCTGCACCATCGCCAAAAATCACTGAAACACCTCTACCTCTATCCGTCATGTCTAATCCTGTGGAGTGTACTTCGGAACCTATAACCAAAACATTTTTATACATTCCCGTTTTTATGTATTGGTCTGCAATTGAAATTGCATACACAAATCCAGAACATTGATTTCTTACATCTAATGCACCAACAGTTTTCAATCCTAAATCACGTTGTACCAAAACACCAGGACCTGGAAAATAATAATCAGGAGAAAGTGTGGCAAATATTACAAAATCAATATCCTCTTTAGGAACATTAGCGCGCTGAATGGCAATTTCTGCTGCTTTAACTCCCATAGAAGTAGTACTGTCTTCACCTCTAACAATATGACGACGCTCCTTAATTCCCGTTCTTTCCTGAATCCATTCGTCATTGGTATTCATGATTTTTGATAAATCATCATTTGTTACAATGTTTTCTGGCACATAATAACCTAAGCCCGATATTTTTGAATGGTACATTTTAATCGATTTATTTGCAAATTTAAGAAATTTAAACTTATTTAGAGCAGAATTACAAATATGTTAAAATATCGCAAAAAATTTTAATTTTCTTTGTAATACCCTACTTTAGTATTTTTAAACCAATAACTTTTCATAATGAAAAAACAATTTGCCTTATTATTTTTTAGTATTAGTATTTCTTTGCTTTCTGCTCAAGAAAATGTTACATACCAAAAACCTTCAAAAGAAATTTTAGAACTTGCAGATTACGAACGTGCGCCGAATGTAAGTATGGATTCCAAAAAAGAATATATGCTATTGAACTATAGAAATACATACAAAACACTGGACGATCTGAGCCAAGATGAAATGCGATTGGGTGGCTTACGAATTAATCCAATAACAAATATTTCAAGCACGGTTACTTACATTAATAACTTAAAATTAAGAAAAGTAAATGAGAAAAACGAAATAAAAATAAATGATTTACCTAATAATGCACTAATAACTAATGTAAGTTGGTCGCCAAATGAAAAAAAAATTGCATTTACAAATACCACAACTACAGGTGTGGAATTATGGATTATTGATGTAAATACGGCTACAGCAACAAAAATTTCTTCTGATAATTTAAATGCAAATTTAGGAAGTCCTTTTATTTGGATGAATGATAATGAAACCTTATTGGTCAAACTATTACCAAAAGACAGAAAGCTTTTAATTGACGAGAAAAAAAACGTGCCAAAAGGCCCAACTGTATCTACTTCTGACGGATCAAAATCGCAAAACAGAACGTATCAAGATTTATTAAAAAATAAAACTGATGAAGCAAATTTTGAATCATTAGTGACTTCGGAATTATATAAAATTTCAATTTTTGGAACTAAAGAACTATTTAAAGAAGCGGCTATTTATGCTGGTGAAAGTTTTTCTCCAGATGGAAAATATATCATGTTAACTACAATTGAAAAACCCTTTTCATATATTGTACCATTAAGCAGATTTCCCCAAAAATCAATAGTATATGACAGTACTGGTAAAGAAATTAAATGGGTAAACAATGTTCCCTTAACAGAGATTATGCCAAAAGGCTTCTCTTCTGTTAGAAAAGGAAAAAGAAATATGAGCTGGAGAACTGATAAACCCGCAACTTTAGTTTATGTAGAAGCTTTAGATGAAGGCGACCAGACAAAAAACGTCCCATTTAGAGATGAAATATTTATTTGGGAAGCACCTTTTACAAATTTACCTACTTCATTTTTCAAAATAAAACAACGTTTTAACAGTATTTTATGGGGAAATGATAATTATGCCATAATTTACGATAGTTGGTATGATACTAGAAATGCAAAAACATATTTAGTAAATCCTTCTAATTTAGCTGCTGAGGCAAAAATAATTTCTGATGTTAATTCACAAGATATTTATTCTGATCCAGGAGACTTTGAAACCAAGAAAAATGAATTTAATAGATATGTTTTAGCAATAGAAAATGACAATGCTTATTTAATTGGAAATGGATTTACAAAAAATGGTCAATTCCCTTTTATTGATGAGTTTAATTTAAAAACACAAAAATCAAAACGTCTATATACATCCTCATATACTGACAAAAAGGAAGATTTAATATCTATTGAAGATTTCAAAAAAGGGGAAGTTTTAGTTATGATTCAATCAAAAAATGAATTTCCAAATTATTATATGAGAAACATTAAATCCAAGAATAATTTGACTCAAATTACTGATTTTGAGAATCCTTTCAATAGTATAAAGAATGTTTATAAAGAAGTAGTCAAATATACAAGAAAAGATGGTGTAGCCCTTTCTGGAACTTTATACCTTCCTGAAAATTATGATAGAATAGCTAAAAAAGATAAACTACCATTATTAATCTGGGCATATCCCGCAGAATTTAAAGATAAAAATTCGGCAGGTCAAAATGATAAAAACCCAAACGAATTTACATTTCCAAGTTATGGTTCATTTATATATTGGGTAACAAAAGGATATGCTGTATTAGATGATGCGTCATTTCCAATTATAGGTGAAGGCACTACAGAACCTAATGATACTTTTATTTCACAACTGGTCTCAAATGCTGAAGCTGCAATTAATGCTTTAGATAATTTAGGCTACATCAATAGAAAAAAAGTAGCTGTTGGCGGACACAGTTATGGTGCATTTATGACCGCTAACTTATTATCTCATTCGAATTTATTTGCATGCGGAATTGCTCGAAGTGGAGCTTACAATAGAACACTAACCCCTTTTGGTTTCCAAAGTGAACAACGAAACTTTTGGGATGTCCCTGAAGTTTACGCTGGAATGTCGCCATTTAATGCTGCTGATAAAATGAAAACGCCATTGTTGTTGGTTCATGGCGATGCAGATAATAATCCTGGAACTTTTACTTTACAATCCGAACGTTATTTTCAGGCGTTAAAAGGTTTAGGCGCACCAGTAAGATTAGTATTATTACCAAAGGAGAGTCACGGCTATGCTGCAAAAGATAATATTTTGCACTTATTGTGGGAACAAGATCAATTCCTAGAAAAACATTTAAAAAACTAAAATAAAAAAATAGACTTATACCATTATAAGTCTATTTTTTTTAAACATACTAAACTTGCTTTTTCAATTTTTTTATCATGTTCAAAAAAGACAATATGTTTTCCGAATTTTGCCTCAATCAAATAACATTTACCTTTAAAATAACTAGCTAATATCTCAACTTGCATAGTTGATTTATTTACAATTTGTAACTGATTGGGGTAAATTAATTGCTTTTTACCATTTATTACTATTTCGTTTACTTCTCCAAATAAGGCAGCAGTATAGTAGGAATTAGGAGAATTATACAATTTTAATGGTGTTGTTTTTACTAATATCGTAGTATCTTTTAAAACGAGAATTTCATCTGAAAATGACAATACATCATTAATATCATGACTGGCAATGAGAGTTGTTATTTGTTTCTTCTTTAAATATTGAAAAATTTTTCTTCTTAATTTGTTTTTTCTGAAATTATCAATGTGTGAAAACGGCTCGTCTAGTAATAAAACTTCTGGTTCTTGTGCTAAAACTCTAGCTATTGCCACACGCTGCATCTGTCCACCACTCAAAAATTGTGCTTTAACATTTTTATACTCTGACATCTCTACCAAATGAAGCAGTTCATCAATTCGCTTTTGTTTCTCAATTGGATAAAAATTCGATAAAAATTTCCCTACATTTTCTCCAACTGTAATAAATGGCATTAAATCGAAATCTTGTGCTAAATATTTCATAAATGGCATTCCCGGTACAAGATGAAATTTCGGACCTAAAACAGGTTCTGACTTCCAAGAAATATTGCCTTCATCGCAGTCATATAATCCGTAAATTAATTTCAATAAAGTACTTTTACCACAACCACTTTCTCCAATAATGGCTAATTGTTGTCCTTCATCTAAAGTAAATGTTAGATTTTGTAATATAATTTTTTCTTGATATGAAAAAGACGGAATGTGTACTTGAAGCATTTGCAAAATAGTAAGAAAATAATTCTAAAAATAAAGTGTAAATATATTACTTTAAATGGAACCAAAAAAATACGGTGTTTTTAATGAAATAAAAATGTCAATTTGTCAGCAAAATCAAAATTGGTACTTAATTTGACTATTATAATATATAATTTAATTAAAATAAAAAGTATATGACATCAGGAAAAATTAACGTTTCAGTGGAAAATATTTTCCCATTGATTAAAAAATTTTTGTACAGCGATCACGAGATTTTTCTTCGTGAATTAATTTCTAACGGAACCGATGCCACTTTAAAATTAAAACATCTTACCAGCATTGGTGAAGCGAAAACGGAATACGGAAATCCGATTATAGAAATTAAAATTGATAAGGAAGGTAAAAAACTTCACATTATCGACCAAGGTATTGGAATGACTTCAGATGAAGTGGAAAAATACATCAACCAATTGGCCTTTTCAGGTGCGGAAGAATTTTTAAATAAATACGAAGATTCAGCTAAAGATTCAGGAATTATTGGGCATTTTGGTTTAGGATTCTACTCTGCCTTTATGGTAGCTTCAAAAGTAGAAATTTTTACAAAATCATTTAAGGACGAGCCAGCCGCACATTGGACATGTGATGGAAGTCCGCAATTTACTTTGGAACCTCATGACAAAATAGAAAGAGGAACTGAAATTGTTTTACACATTGCAGAAGATTCATTGGAGTTTTTAGAAGAATTCAAAATCCGTGAATTACTTACAAAATACAATAAATTCATGCCTGTTCCAATAAAATTTGGGACTAAAAAAGAAGCATTGCCAAAACCAGATGATGCTGGAGACGATTATAAAGCGGAATATATTGAAGTTGATAATTTCATAAACAATACAAATCCTGCTTGGACAAAACAACCAAGCGAATTGTCTGATGAAGATTACAAAAACTTTTACAGAGAATTATATCCTTCACAATTTGAAGAACCATTATTTCATATTCATTTAAATGTAGATTATCCATTTAATTTAACTGGTATTTTGTATTTTCCAAAATTAGGTTCAGATTTACAAATTCAGAAAGATAAAATTCAGTTGTATCAAAATCAAGTTTTTGTAACGGATAATGTGGAAGGAATTGTACCCGAATTTTTATTGATGCTTAAAGGTGTGGTAGATTCTCCAGATATTCCTTTAAATGTTTCCCGTTCTGGTTTACAAGCCGATAGTAATGTAAAGAAAATTTCAAATTATATTACTCGAAAAGTTGCCGACAAATTAAAATCGTTATTTAATGAAAACCGTGAGGATTTTGAAGCAAAATGGCACGACATTAAAATTGTTTTAGAATATGGAATGCTTTCTGAACCTAAATTCTATGAAAAATCGGGTGATTTTGTTTTATATCCAACAACGGAAAACAAACATTATACTTTATCTGAATTAAAAGAAGCAACTAAAGATTTACAAACAGATAAAGATGGAAAATTAGTTGTTTTATACGCATCAAACAAAGAAACACAGCACAGTTATATTGATATTGCTATAAGTAAAGGATATCAAGTAGTACTTTTAGATTCGCCAATTGTTTCACATTTAATTCAGAAATTAGAGGCAGACAATGAAAATCTAACTTTTGCGCGTGTTGATGCGGATCATATTGATAAATTAATAAATAAAGAAGAAACACAAATTTCTAAATTATCAGATACTGAAAAAGAAACCTTAAAAACGTCTTTAGAAGTTGTGGTACCTAAAGCTTATTCTGTCCAATTAGAATCATTAGATAGTGAGGCTACTCCATTTATCATTACGCAACCTGAATTTATGCGTCGAATGAAAGAAATGAGTCAAAGTGGTGGTGGCGGAATGTTTGGAATGAGTAATATGCCTGAAATGTATAATTTAGTTGTGAATGCCAATTCTGAATTAGCAAGCGCTATTTTACAAGCCAATCAAGATACTCAAAAAGAAATGGTTAAAAACGCATTAGATTTGGCCAAACTAGCTCAGGGATTATTAAAAGGAGAAGAATTGACTGCTTTTGTAAAAAGAAGCTTTGAATCCTTAAAATAATTAGATAAGATATTATAAATTAATACAATAAAAAATGCCCCAAAATTAATTTTTGGGGCATTTTATTTTATTTTTGAAGAGTAAATACGATATTATTTACCTAACATTCCTGCCTTTAAATCTGCATCAGCTGGATTACTACCTAGCCAAATTCCAAATAATGCTTTTTTAAAGTCTAAGCCTTCTATGGTCCCTTTTTTACTTCCGTTTTTATATACAGTTACCCCTTCATTTGGAACATAAACAATAATAAAAACATCTTTTTTATTTATTTGATCTTTAAAGAAACTTTTAAATTTATCAATCTTAGCCTTCAAAGGAGCGGTTTTTTTGTTTGTTGAACTTTCAAAACCTTCATTAATTGCAGTAATCATTTTTTCTGAAGAAATTAATCCTGAAACGATATTTAATTTTATCGCCATAGCTTCGTTAGCTGCTGAAATTGCATTTCCATCAGAGGATTTTTTAGTAACATACAAAGAACCAACATACATGTCCATGAACATTTTTTCTCTGGTACCTGCACCATTAAGGGTAAGATTTTGTCCTTCAATTGAAAGTTTTGCATCTACCTTGACGTCACCAATTGTTTTTTGTGCTGAGACAAAAACTGCCGTTAAAGCAATGAATAGTGTAAAAATTTGTTTTTTCATAATGATTAAATTAAATAATGATTATGCTAAATTAAACTTAATTTTTGTTTCATCCTAAAAAAAATTATTAAAATTAAAGATTTCAAATACTTTTTTTATATAATCATTTCTTTTTTTGGTGATTTTAATTGAAATATAAAAGCATTCAACTCAAACCCTAATAAGATTAAAATGCAATTTAACCAAACATAAAACATCATAACTAAAAGTGTTCCAATAGAGCCATAAAGTTCATTATATCTAGCAAATTTTTCTACATAAATACCAAATAAATAAGAAGTTAGAACAAACAATATTGTTGTCATTACTGAACCATAACTTATAAAAGAAATTTGTTTGGTTTCTTTTGTACCATATTTATACAAGATAGAAGTTATGAGTAAAATCATAATGATTACGAATAAATATCTAGTAAATTCAATTAATGGGATTTTAGAAACATAACCACTTTGAGTTTCAATTTGATGTATAAAAACAGTAACTAAAATTAATATCGCTACGGTTAACAACAACAAAAATGCAATGAGTACTGATAGTGCAATTGCAATAATGTATTGACGAAAAAAACCGCGTTTTTTACTAATATTTTCAGACATTTCAAAACTGTCTAATAATGCGTTAATGCCATTAGACATAAGAAAAATAGACAATAAAAATCCAGATGATAACAATCCTTTGTAACTGTTATTTAAAATATCTTTTAAAATAGTTTCAATGGCGTCATATGTATTTGGAGGAACACTTTGAGACACAAATACTAAAAAATCGTTTTGAAAATTATTTAAAGGTATGAAAGGAATTAAATTTAATAAAAACAATGCGAATGGAAAAAGAGCCATAAAAAAACTAAAGGCTATTGCACTAGCCCTATGAGTTACACCGCCCGAAAGAAGCCCAAAAAAATATAATTTAATTATATCATATAATGAAGTTTCTTTTAAACTTGGAAATTTTATACGTTGAAGCAGTAAAATTATTTGTTTAACTATGGGTTTAGATTTTATGGATGCTTTACTGATATTCATAAATTGATACACGGTTTTTTGAACTGTTTTACAACTGAGCTTTTCACTGATTTAATTAATTTCTTAAAACACATAGTAAAATAGTTTTTTATTTTAGATTAATTCGCTTTGTTTAAAATAGTTTAACATAGATTTTTAAGTTCCGATTCAAACTAATCTTAAACACAGATTAGAAAAATTATATAAATTTTTAAAATTTCTTTAATCTGTGTTGTTGACATTACAATTTACAATGCTTTTAAACTCAAATCCATATTGCTAACTGAATGTGTTAGAGCACCTGACGAAATAAAATCTACGCCACATAGGGCATATTCTCTAATTGTGTTTTCGTTTATATTTCCAGAAGATTCTGTTAAACATTGATTTCCGATAATTTTAACCGCTTTTTTTGTTGTTTCAAAATCGAAGTTATCTAATAAAATTCTGTAAACCCCACCCGCTTTTAGTATTTCTTCAACTTCTGCAATGCTTCTGGCTTCTACAATTATTTTTAAATTTTTATTGTGTTCATTTAAATATTGCTTGGTTTTTACAATTGAAGCGGTAATTCCGCCAGCAAAATCATTATGATTGTCTTTTAGCATGATCATATCGTACAATGCAAATCGATGATTTTCTCCACCTCCTATTTTTACTGCCCATTTTTCACAAGCTCTAAAATTAGGTGTCGTTTTACGAGTATCTAAAATTTTTGTATCTGTACCTTCAATTAATTTGATATAACTTTTAGTTTTTGTTGCTATTGCACTCATTCGTTGCATGCTGTTTAAAACCAAACGTTCTGCTTTTAATATAGATTGAGAACTTCCATGAACGTAAAAAACTACATCGCCATATTTTACTTCGCTACCATCTTTTATAAAAGTTTCTACTTTAAGGTTCGAATCAACATAATTAAATACCATTTTAGCAAATTCAACACCAGCGATAATTCCGTTATCTTTCACCAAAAGTTTAGCACTTCCTTGCGCTGAATAAGGAATACATGCTAATGAACTATGATCGCCATCGCCAACATCTTCTCGTATAGCATTAGAAATAATTAAATTTAATTCGTTTTGAAATTGTTGTTCTGTAATCATATTATTTATTTAACCGCAAAGTTCGCAAAGGTTTCGCAAAGTTCGCTAAGATTTATTTCGTTGATATTATTACTTGACTTGATTAATATTATACTTCATCAGATGTAAACGATTGTTGCATTTTTTTCTTGTAGGGTCTGATAATTAAACGTGCTTCTCTATCTAATCGAATGTAATTGTATGCCCAATTTAGAAAAACTACTGCTTTATTTTTAAATCCAATTAAAGAAATTAGATGTACAAACATCCAAACAAACCAGGCAAATATACCGCTAAAATGAAAGTTTGGTAAATCTACAACTGCTTTATTTCTACCTATAGTTGCCATAGCACCTTTATCATTATACTCAAAAGCTTTTAATGGTTTATTATATTGCAAATTAATTAAATTTTCGGCTAATAATCTACCTTGTTGGATTGCCGGTTGAGCCATTTGTGGATGCCCTTTAAGATACTTAACCGTTTCCATAATACAAATATCACCAATGGCAAAAATATTTTCGTAACCTTTTACTTTGTTGTGGGAATCAACTTTAATCCTATCGATTCTTTCAAAAATAGCGTCTCTATTTAAGCCACTTATTAGTTTTCCTGCAACACCAGCTGTCCAAATTACTGTAGAAGAATGAAATTTCAAATCGGTATTTGTAGTAACTACAACGCTATCATAACCTGTTACACGAATATTCTTATGTAGATTAACACCTAGTTCCAAAAGAAAAATTTCGGCTTCAGATGAAGCCTTTTTGGACATGGTATCTAAAATTCTATCGGTGCTTTGCACCAAATGAATTTGCATTCTATTAATATCTAAGTCGGGATAGTCTTTTGGTAAAACTGCTTTTTTCATTTCTGCTAAAGCACCTGCCAACTCTACACCGGTTGGACCGCCTCCTACTAAAACAAAATTCATTAAACTTTCTCGTTCTGCTTCATCATCTGTTAAAAGAGCAGCTTCAAAACTTTCTAAAATTAAACTTCTTATATTTAACGCTTGCGGAATGGTTTTCATTGACATACTATTTCGTTCAATTTCTTTATTGCCAAAATAATTTGTTTTTGTTCCTGTTGCTATCACTAAATAATCATAATGTAATTCACCAATATCTGCAATTATTCTATTATTAGATGCATCAATCTCTTTCACATCGCCCAATCGAAAATAAAAATCTTCGTACTCTTTAATAACTTTACGAATTGGGTACGCGATGGAATCTGGCTCTAAACCACCAGTTGCCACCTGATATAATAAAGGTTGAAACGTGTGATAATTATGTTTATCCAACATTATCACCTGATAGTTTTTGTTTCTTAATTTCTTAGCTAAAGATATTCCAGCAAAACCTCCACCTATAATTACAATTCTTTTTAATTCAGAGTCTGGTATATTCATTTTAGAAGTGTTTAATTACAAATTTAAGCTATATTTTGGTTTTATTGACCACAAGATTAGAGAAATAAATAAAATTTTTAATAATCTAAAATTGAATAATAAAATTGAAAATTGTTTGTCATCTTTGTAACAAAAAAGAAAATACACCTACTTATTATTTATGAAATCGGAAACGGAAGATAATTTTGTTAAACAACTCAAGGCAAATCAGAATATTGTCCACAAAATTTGTAGACTTTATACTTCTGATCAAGATGCGCATAATGATTTGTTTCAAGAAATCACCATACAGCTATGGAAAGCGTTTCCGAAATTTAGGGGGGAATCAAAATTTACTACTTGGGCCTATCGTGTTGGACTAAACACAGCAATTACTTTATATCGTAAAAAGAAAAGAAGTATTGAAACCACGCCTTTTGATTCAGAATTTCATCGTATTAAAACAGATGAATATAATTTTGAAGAAGAAGAACAATTAAAATTAATGTATAAGGCCATTGCAGAGTTAAATGACATTGACAAAGCTTTGATGTTTTTATATTTAGAAGACAAAGATTACACTGAAATATCAGAAACACTGGGGATTAGCGAAGTGAATGCACGTGTGAAAATGAACAGAATTAAAGGAAAACTTAAAAAAACATTAAATCCGTAACTATGGATGAATTAGAATTATTAAAAAAAGATTGGAACAAAAACGATAAACATTTTAAGCAAGTTTCTGAAAATGAAATTTATGGTATGTTGCACAAAAGTTCGTCTTCTATTGTAAAATGGATTTTTATTATTAGTATTTTAGAAATTATTTTATGGACAAGCTTAGGTTTTTTAACAAATAAAGACACCTATTTAAAAATGCTAGATAAATATCATTTAAAAACATTCATAGTAATTGTTTCCATAATTAATTATGTTGTAATTATATATTTTATATATAGATTTTACACCAATTATAAAAAAATTAACGCTATAGATTCTGTAAATCAATTACTTAAAAATATTTTAGATTCCAGAAAAACTGTAAAACAATATGTAACATATAATTTATTAATGATGGGTTTTATATTAGTAGTTACTTTTGTTGCTCAAACAATATACGAACCAAAACTTCAAGAAATTATACATCGTTTTGGAGAAAATTCAAACAAAGGTTACGCTATAATATTTGGGATTTATTTTATTTTTGTATTAGTATTTACTTTTATCATATGGCTCTTCTATAAATTAATTTATGGTTTTTTTATGAAACGATTAAAACGAAATTATAATGAATTACAGAAAATAGAGTATTAAAAAAAGACCTGATAAAAATTTATCAGGTCTTTTTTTTTAATATTTCCACTGTCGTTCCAAATCTAATTTTGAGGCTTCTTCTAAAACCTCTTGTGGAATTACTCTTAAAAATGAAGCATGTTGCTCGATAGCATATTCAATCTGCTCTACTATTTTTTCAATAGAATCATTCTCGTAATCAATTTCTAATGGTGGCTTAATTTCCATTGATTGTAATATTCCTTTTTTCTTTACAAATAATCCTTTTCTGTCAAATGATCGCCTAAATCCATCAATTACAATAGGCACAACAATTGGTTTGTGTTGCTTTATGATATGTGCAGTGCCTTTTCGCACGGGCTTAAATGAACGGGTTGTTCCTTGTGGAAATGTAATTACCCAACCATCTTCTAATGCTATTTTAATATTTTCAGTATCATTCGGATTTACATCTCTTTGCACATCTTTACCCTCAGCTCGCCAAGTTCGTTCTACAGTTATAGCACCAACATAGGCTAAAATTCTTGGCAACAATCCCTCTTGCATGGTTTCTTTTGCTGCGACATAATATATATTTAATTTCGGTTGCCACAAATAAAATACATTTTTAATATTATTTTCTCGCCCTTTTAAAGCGGCATTAAAAACATGAAACATTGCGGTTACATCAGCAAAATAGGTTTGATGGTTAGAGATGAAAAGTACGTTTGTATCTGGTAAATTTCGAATAATTTCCGAACCATCAATTTGTAAATTATTAAAACTTCTGTATCTACTATGTGTTAAAGTACCTAAAATACGAATTAACCATTTTTTGATGAATAATATATGTCCAAATGGATTTCTTTTGAATAATTTCTTCATGCGAATTGTGTTTAAAAACGATGCAAATTTAGTAAATTTAAACTACATCGTTACTTTTTTTAGCAACTCTTTTAACTCACTGAGGATCATAGCTGTGGCACCCCAAATATGATAGTTTTCAACTTCAAAAGCTGGAACTAAAATATTTGTAGCATAAGAAGTAGACATTTTGTTTTTCACGATAGTAGTGTCATCAAGTAATTGGTGAATGGGAAACTCTAACATGCGGTCAACTTCCTCAGGATTGGGGATAAATACCAAAGGCTCAATTGAATAACCTAAATAAGGTGTAACTAAAAAGTTACTGGGTGGGATATAAATTTCACTACATTGCCTAATTATTTGAATTTTGTTTCTTGGAACGCCTATTTCTTCTTCTGTTTCTCGGAGTGCAGTTATTTCTAAAGACAAATCTTCAACCTCAGCTTTTCCTCCAGGAAAACTAATTTGTGATGAATGAACACCAGGATAAGTATTTCTAACAATTAAAGCCAAATGCGCAACTTTATCTTTTGGATATACTAACATCAAAACTGCTGCACTTTTGGGTTCAATTTCAGAAAATGATGTGTTATTTAAATATATTTTTCGTTCCAAAGGTGCCATTTTTATGTGAGCATCTGTGGCTAACAACTTTTCTTTCTTTAAATTTGCGATTCTATTTATAAAGTGAGTGAAATCCATTTTTAAATTTCTAATTTATAAAGTTACAAAAAAAAATTATTAAAATGTATAGTAAAGCTGAAGCACAATTAATAAAAAAAGAATTTTGGTCTTCTTTTGGGAATGAATTTCCAAGAAAGTGGTTGTTATACAATACTAAAATTAAAGATGTTACCTTTAAATTTAATATAGATAATAAAAAAGCATATGTAATGCTAGATATTGAACCAAAAGATGAAAATAAAAGAAAAATTTATTTTGAGAAAATCGAATCATTAAAAGAAATTTTGAGAAATGATTTCTTATCGGATATAATTTTTGACAGAGAACATTATTTAGAAAGTGGTAAAGTTATTAGTCGTATTTGGGTAGAACTAACCGATGTAAGTTTAAACAGAAAATCTGATTGGGAAACGATTTTTAAATTCTTTAACAATAAAATGGATGCTTTTGAACGTTTTTTTTATGAGTATGAGAATTACATTAAAGATTTGGAATTAAACACTTAAATTTTATAAAATAGTATCTTATAAATAAAAATATTATATTTAATTTGTTAATATTAATAAGTATGTAAAAAATTGTTTTATTTATTAAAATTAACTTTATAAATACTTAAAAAAAATTAGCCACAGTTATTAAAATTATCGTCGAATAAATACGTTTAATCTTCAAAATCTGTAGCTAAATTGATCTAATAATTCATTTTTATCGGACAAAAAAGAATAAAAAATACAAAAACTAAAACAACATTTGATTTTTCTACATATTGCGTCTATACTGTCCTCCCACTTGAAACAACGCATGTGTAATTTGTCCTAATGAACACACTTTTGTAGCTTCCATTAATTTTTCGAACATATTTTCATTACTTATAGCCGCATCTTGCAAATGAATTAAATGCTGATTAACGAGACTTAAATTTGCTTTTTGTAAATTATCAAGCATTTCTATTTGATAGGCTTTCTCTTCTTCTGTTGCACGAATAACCTCAGCAGGAATAACTGTTGGAGAACCTTTTGAACTCAAAAACGTATTCACCCCAATAATTGGAAATTCTCCAGTATGCTTTAAGGTTTCGTAATACAAACTTTCTTCTTGAATTTTTGAACGTTGATACATTGTTTCCATTGCACCTAACACGCCGCCACGTTCTGTAATTCTGTCAAACTCCCGTAAAACAGCATCTTCCACTAAATCAGTTAATTCTTCAATAATAAATGAACCTTGAATTGGATTTTCGTTTTTCGCTAGACCCAATTCTTTATTAATAATCAACTGAATTGCCATAGCTCTTCGCACTGATTCTTCTGTTGGTGTGGTTATCGCTTCGTCATACGCATTGGTATGTAACGAGTTACAGTTGTCGTAAATCGCATATAAAGCTTGTAGTGTGGTACGAATATCATTAAAATCAATTTCTTGAGCATGTAACGAACGCCCAGACGTTTGAATATGGTATTTCAACATTTGCGCTCTTTCGTTAGCTCCGTATTTATTTTTCATGGCTTTTGACCAAATTTTACGAGCAACACGGCCAATAACAGCATATTCTGGATCCACTCCGTTAGAGAAAAAGAACGATAAATTCGGTCCAAAGTCGTTAATATTCATTCCTCTACTTAAATAGTATTCTACATAAGTAAATCCGTTAGCTAAAGTAAAAGCCAATTGTGTAATTGGATTGGCACCCGCTTCTGCAATATGGTAGCCCGAAATGGAAACCGAATAAAAGTTTCGAACATTTTGCTTGATGAAATATTCCTGAACATCACCCATTAATCGTAAGGCAAATTCAGTTGAAAAAATACAAGTATTTTGTGCTTGATCTTCTTTTAAAATATCGGCTTGCACCGTTCCACGAACTTGTGCTAATGTATTTATCTTAATATCTTGATAGACCTCAAAAGGTAAAACTTGGTCACCCGTTACACCCAAAAGCATCAAACCTAAACCATTATTTCCTTCTGGTAAATCACCTTGATACGATGGACGGGTCACGCCTTTTTTCTTATAAACTTCGTTGATTTTAGCTTCGACTTCAGCTTGCAAACCGTTTTCTACAATATATTTTTCACAGTTTTGATCGATAGCCGCATTCATAAAGAATCCTAACAACATAGGTGCTGGTCCATTTATCGTCATAGACACAGAAGTCATCGGATGACTCAAATCGAAACCTGAATACAATTTTTTAGCATCGTCTAAACAACAAATAGACACTCCGGCATTACCAATTTTTCCATAAATATCAGGACGAATGTGTGGGTCATTACCGTACAAAGTCACCGAATCAAAAGCAGTTGACAACCTCTTAGCAGGCAATCCTGCAGAAACATAATGAAAACGTTTGTTAGTTCGTTCTGGACCGCCTTCGCCAGCAAACATTCTACTTGGGTCTTCGCCTTCTCTTTTAAATGGATACAAACCAGACGCAAAAGGGAATTCTCCTGGAACGTTTTCTTGTAAATTCCATTTTAAGATATCGCCCCAAGCTTGATATTTTGGTAAAGCCACTTTTGGAATTTGCGAATGAGATAACGATTCGGTATGCGTAGCAATTTTGATTTCTTTATCTCGAACTTTAAAACTATAAATTGGATTTTTGTATTTGTTTACTTTTTCATCCCAAGTTAAAATGATTTCCCAATTATATGGGTCAAGGTTCATTTTTACTTTATCAAATTGATCTAAAAGTAAATCCATAAAAACCTGAGATTCCTTCGGAATGACAAAATTATGGTCAATTCCAGCTTTTGTCAGCATTGGTTTGGTTCCCAAAACCGATTCCACAGTTTTAAAAATTCCGTATAATTTTTGTGCCACTTCTACTTGAGAAAGTGCTGTTTCGTCGTATTTTCTATTATTTTCAGCGATTTCAGATAAATAACGGGTTCTATGAGGTGGAATTACGAAAATTTTCTCGCTCATTTCACGTGTAATTTCAAAAGTTGATTGTAATTCCGCCCCAGTTTTTTCTACTATCTTATCCATGATAGATTTGTACAACGTATTCATGCCTGGGTCATTAAACTGAGAAGCGATTGTTCCAAAAATTGGCATCTTATCGGTGTCCACATCCCACAAATTATGATTTCGTTGGTATTGTTTTTTCACATCACGAATGGCATCTAATGCACCTCGTTTATCGAACTTATTTAAAGCTACTAAATCCGCAAAATCAAGCATGTCGATTTTTTCTAACTGAGTTGCGGCTCCAAATTCTGGTGTCATAACATACAGCGAAACATCAGAATGCTCTAAAATTTCAGTATCAGATTGACCAATTCCAGAGGTTTCTAAAATAATAATGTCATATTTAGCCGCTTTCAATACTTCGATAGCTTCGGCAACATATTTTGAAAGGGCTAAATTGGATTGACGTGTTGCCAACGAACGCATATATACTCTAGAATTGTTGATGGCATTCATACGAATTCTATCTCCAAGTAAAGCTCCACCTGTTTTACGTTTTGAAGGATCAACTGAAATTAATCCGATTGTTTTTTCTGGAAAATCAATTAAAAATCGTCGTACTAATTCATCCACTAAAGATGACTTTCCAGCACCACCTGTACCTGTAATTCCTAAAACAGGAATTTTTGAAGTTTCATTCTTTTGGTGAATTTGATCAAAAACCGATTTTGCAATTTCTGGAAAATTTTCAGCGGCAGAAATTAATCTTGCAATTGCAGTAGGGTTTTTCTCTTCTATGTGTGATAATTCTCCTGTTAATTTATCTCCTATTGGATAATCAGAACGCTGTACTAAATCATTAATCATACCTTGCAGCCCCATAGCTCTTCCATCATCTGGCGAATAAATTCTTTCTATACCGTATTCGTGTAATTCAGAAATTTCTGAAGGCAAAATTACGCCACCACCTCCGCCAAATATTTTGATATGAGCTGCACCTTTCTCTTTAAGTAAATCATACATGTATTTAAAATACTCGTTATGACCTCCTTGATAAGAAGTCATTGCAATCGCATTTGCATCTTCTTGAATGGCTGTATTTACAACTTCATCCACACTTCTGTCATGTCCAAGATGAATTACCTCTACACCTGTAGCTTGAATAATTCTTCGCATGATGTTAATGGCTGCATCGTGTCCGTCAAATAGCGACGCGGCTGTTACAATTCTTACTTTATTAACAGGAATATACGGTATTTGTGGCTCCATTTTTAAATATTAATCAATTTTGAGGGTGCAATTTACGAATTTAATAATTTTTTTTTCTAATTTATTGAGGTAAAAAAACAATAAAAAAAATAATAAGACTTACCAAGGCGAAAAAAACGAAAAATAATTGTTAGAAAAAAAACAAACTCAATTTAAATCTAAAAATAGCAATATAATTTTTGATGAGTATATTTTTAAATTTAACATGTCATGTTATAAGTATAACAAAATCTTAACAGAAATAACTGTATCTAATTCTGATATTTGCAATGTAATAAATAGTTTTTAAGGTTAGTTTTTAGTTGAAGAACAACTGATACTTAGGTTTCAGTTGTTTTTTTTTATTGTTTATTCTGACTTAAAATATAATGAATAACTTCAGAATTAAACAGTTCCCATTTTTCAACATTTACTACGTGTCCACAATTTTCTAAAACTAGTAATTTTGAAGTTTTATAATGACTTTCTACTACTTTTCTTACAGAAGGTAAAAACATATAGTCTTCGTTACCCATAACATAAAGGGTAGGAACCTTTAATTCCACTTGACGAAACCATTTTAAAACAGGGTTAATTTCTGCAGTTAACTTAAACCATTTTATAAATTCTTTTTGGTACAATTTTTTTGCTTCATTTATAAATAAAATTCGAGACTGTTTGTGATTTTTATTTGGCATAATTACAAATGCAAAAAAGCGATATAAAACTAAATAAGGCAAAACATATTTGAACATATTACCCAAACGCATTAAAATTTGAGAACGAAAATTCATTTTCAAAATTGCGCCACCCATAATCATACTTTGTACTCGATTTTCGTACATTTCTGCAAATTGACGAATAACAATAGTTCCTAATGAAATTCCAATAAAATGTGACTTTTCAATACTTAAATGATTTAGAACTTCTAAAACATCATTAGCAATGGCTTTAAATGTATATTTTTTAGTAATTCTTTCTTTGGAATTACCATGACCACGAAGATCTAACAATAAAACATTAAAATGCGCCTTAAATTCTTTTATCTGTTTGAACCAAATAGAAGAACTGCCTCCAGCACCATGAACAAATGTTACCCATTCGGTTGTGTTTTTATTTTCGTATGTAGTGAAGGTTATCATTTTATTTGTAAATGTAAAGCTTTTCTTGCAATAAAGTAAAATAATCAAGCGCTTTAACTAAACGACTTCCGTACCAAGAAAACATTTCGCCATCAACAAAAATAGTTTTAGCATGATGTGTATGTCTTCCTAATTCAAAAGCGTGTTCGTCATTAAAGGGAAAAGGTTCGGAAGATAAAAATACAAAATCAGGATCACCTTGAATTCGCATTTTATTAATGACTATTTCTGGATAACGACCTTCATATTTTGGATTATCATCATAAATATTATTTAGTCCGTTTAGTTTTAACATTTCGTTTATAAAAGTGTTTCCAGCAGCAACCATGTAGGGGTTTGCCCAAATAAAATACGCTACTTTTTGATTCGAATTTTCTTCAGATTTTGAGGCAACTACGTCTTTAAATTTCTCTACTGAAAAGTTTATTTTATCAATCCATTTTTGGGCATTAGTTCGTTTATTAAACAAATTTCCAAAATCTTCAATCATTTTATTATTGTCGGCAATCGTAACAATATCGGTAACCCAAATAGGACAAATTGCACTTAATTGCGCTACAATTTCTTGGGTGTTTTCTTCTTTATTGGCAATTATGATATCAGGCTGTAAGGCTTTTATTTTATCGAATTTAATAGTTTTTGTACCTCCAATAATTTCTTTAGTAGATTTAAAATGAAAAGGATGCACACAAAACTTCGTAATTCCGACGATTTCATCTTCCAAACCTAAATCATATAGCAATTCCGTTTGTGAAGGCACTAAAGAAATAATTCTCTTTGGAGTATTTTCAAAAGTGTGAATGGTGCCAAGTTGGTCTGTGAAGTGTTTCATTTTATTTGGTCAATGGTTTTGGAATTTACCTTTCGAGTATATTTAAACAAATAGGAACATAGAAAAGATATTGAATAAATTAAATAGCTTCGCTTTACATAAAAAACATAGATTGACTATCTTTTACTTTTTACTTTTTACTTTTTACTTTTTACTTTTTACTTAAAATACCTTCCATTTCTTGTTGCAACTTCAACGCTTCTTCCCTTGCCTTTTCAGCAAAATCAGTTCCATTTGATGCGTAAATTATACCTCTTGAAGAATTAATTAACAGGCCAATATTTTCATTCATTCCGTATTTGCAAACTTCCGCTAAACTTCCGCCTTGAGCACCTACACCAGGAACTAATAAAAAATTATTAGGTACAATTTTTCTTACTTCGTTGAAATATTCTGCTTTAGTAGCACCCACAACATACATTAAATTCTCACTATTTTTCCAATTTTTAGACGTTTCTAAAACCGTTTTATATAATTCTTGCCCATTTGTATCTAAAGTTTGAAAATCGAAAGCACCTTCATTCGAAGTTAATGCTAATAAAATCGTATGCTTATTATCAAAAGCTAAAAAGGGTTCTACAGAATCTTTACCCATATAAGGTGCAACAGTAACCGAATCAAAATTTAAATCTTCAAAAAATGCTTTAGCATACATGGTTGACGTATTTCCAATATCACCGCGTTTAGCATCTGCTATTGTAAAAATATTAGGATAGTTATTGTTTATATATTTAATAGTTTTTTCTAATGATTTCCAACCTTTTATACCATACGCTTCATAAAATGCGGTATTAGGTTTGTATGAAACACATAAATCATATGTGGCATCAATAATGGCTTTGTTAAATTCGAAAATTGGATCATCCGTTTCTAAAAAATGCTTAGGAACTTTGGTTAAATCCACATCTAACCCAATACATAGAAACGATTTTTTTTTACGAATTTGTTCAATAAGTTGTGACGTTTTCATTTTATTAGTTTTGTGATTACAAAAGTATATATATTTTTTTTGAGAAGTTACAATCCCACAATAAGTTTTTTTAAAAAAATAAAATTCAAACGTATTTATAATAATTTCTTATATTTGCTATAAATTAAATTAATGTTTTGAGATTTATAGTACATTTCATTTTATTCATTTTTACACTATCTTTATCAATGCCATCGTTATTTTGGATTGTTGAAGATAATAATAGATATATTTCATATTACGATTTGGACACCTCGGAAAAAGAATTAGATAACTCGGAAGAGAAAGAAGTAGATAAAAATGAAATGGATATTTTTAACTCTGTTTTATATTTTGAAAAAACTAATTTTATTTTTCAAAACAATAAAAGAAAAGTAGTCTTATTTTACATTAACAAAAGATGTAATTCGCTACAGCGAGAAATATATTCGCCACCTCCTAAAAAAGCATAAATCATTTGTAAGCTATTTGTAGCATTTTTTTAATAACAAATTTTGATTTATGTCAGTATCAACAAAATATTTAAAGTCCGATTTATTTTCGGGTTTGGTCGTTTTTTTAGTTGCTTTACCATTATGTTTGGGTATAGCTTTGGGTTCTCTTGGTGCAAATGCTTCTCCGTTTCCGGGTATTATTTCAGGAATAATTGGTGGGATAGTTATTGGATATTTGAGTAAATCTAATGTAAGTGTTAGTGGACCCGCTGCAGGACTTATTGCTATTATCGTTACAGCAATTGGAACGCTAAAACAATTTGATGTATTTTTACTAGCTGTTGTAATTGCTGGTGTTATTCAAATCATATTAGGTTATTTGAAATCTGGAAGTTTAGCTAATTTTATTCCAAATAATGTTATCGAAGGCATGCTTGCTGGAATTGGAATTAGCATCTTTTTAAAACAATTACCTCATGCCTTTGGATACGATAAGGATTTTGAAGGTGACGATTCATTTTGGCAGCCAGATGGAGAAAATACCTTTTCGGAGATATTTAAAGCTTTAGATTATATTAGCATTGGTGCATTGACGATATGTATAATTTCATTATTACTTTTACTGCTCTGGGATAAATTTAGAATACAAGATAAAATTAAGTTTATGCCAGGGGCATTAGTTGCAGTTGTTATAAGTATTCTTTTAAATATAGCTTTTCAAGGTACACCACTAGAGATTAAAGATGAACACTTAGTAAATCTACCTGAATTTAATTCCCTTAATGACTTTATAAATGTATTTGTTTTTCCAGATTTTAGTGCCGTTACTAATTATCAAGTTTGGGTAGTTGCCGCTACTATTGCCATAGTTGCTTCTGTAGAAAGTTTACTTTGCATAGAAGCAGCTGACCGTTTGGACCCTCAAAAAAGATATTCTGACCCGAATAATGAATTAAAAGCTCAAGGTTTGGGAAATATATTAAGTGGATTAATCGGAGGATTGCCTATGACATCAGTAGTAGTGCGATCTTCAGCAAATATTAATGCTGGTGCAAAAACAAAGTTATCAGCAATTATTCATGGTATATTTTTACTAATTAGCGTAATAAGCATTCCATTTGTTTTAAATAAAATTCCATTAGCTACATTAGCCGCCGTTTTATTGCTAATTGGTTATAAATTAGCCAGTCCGAAATTATTTATCAAATTTTTTAAATTAGGTTGGTTGCAATTTTTACCATTTATAATTACGATTATTGGCGTTGTAGCTATTGATTTATTAAAAGGGGTTTTATTGGGGTTGTTTATTAGTATCATTATCATTTTAAAAGGAAACTTAAAAAAAGCTTATAGTTTTGATAAAGAAGAATTTCAAGATGGTGACAAAATCATTATTAAATTAGCACAAGAAGTTTCGTTTTTAAATAAAGCCGCTATAAAAGAATCATTACAAAATTTACCTAAAAATATTACATTAATTATTGATGCCACAGAAACAGTTTACATTGATCATGATGTAATTGAACTAATTGAAGAATTTTGCAAATTTACATCTGAAGAAAAAAACATTAAAGTAAAATTAAAAGGATTTGATGCACAATATAATTTATCGCATCACGAATTATTAAATAATATAACCATTAAACATAAAAGCTAACCATGAGCGATTTTTATAAAAAAATATTAGACAATAATAAAGAATGGGTAGAATCTAATTTAGCTAAAGACCCTAATTATTTTAAAGACTTATCCGTTGGGCAAAATCCACCATTATTATGGATTGGATGTTCTGATAGTCGTGTTCCCGCAAATGAAATAACTGGCACAAGAGCTGGTGAAGTTTTTGTACATAGAAATATTGCCAATCTTGTTATTCATACCGACATGAATATGTTAAGCGTATTAGACTACGCCGTAAACGCCTTAAAAGTAAAACACGTTTTAGTTTGTGGACATTATGGCTGTGGTGGTGTAAAAGCAGCTATGGGTAATGAATCGATTGGTGTAATTGACAATTGGATAAGAAACATAAAAGACGTGTATCGTGTTCACAATGAAGAACTTTCTGCAATTGAAGATGAAGACAAAAAATTTAACCGTATGGTTGAACTTAATGTCATTGAACAAGTATACAATTTAGCTAAAACTTCAATCGTACAAAATGCTTGGAATAACGGACAAGAATTATATTTACATGGTTGGGTTTACGGATTAAATTCGGGATATGTGACGGACTTAAATGTGAATTTCAGTAACAATAGCGAATTAGATTCTATGTTTAAGTTAAACTTTTAATCGTTTAAATTTTCATTAAAAGCGGAAGGTAATAATTGTGGAATAAATTTTATCAAAATCGGCAATAATAAACCACCACCTGGAAGTAAAAAAATAGTAAGCGATGGAATGCTTTTGCAGATGTCTAATACCTGTTTTTTTACTTTCTTTTTTTCCTCAAAACTCAACTCATTTCGGGTTGATTTTCTTAATAATTTGACCAATTCTTTACTTTCAGAAAGTTCCTTAAGCAACCTGTTTTTATTTCTACTTACTAACTTTGCGATATTGTCATGGGTGTTAGTGTAAAACTGCTTTACAGGGTGATTCAAATTGTAAAACGGCAAGCTTTTTTTGTGTTTATTTATAAAATTAACCAATTCATAACCAGTAATTTGATTATTTTTATTTAAACCTAATTGTAAATTAAATTGAGAAAGAAAAACTTGTTCGCTTTCATACACTACACCATCACTTAATAAGGTCATGTATGCAATTTCATATAAATACATACTTTCTAATTCAGAGCGACTTCCTTCAAAAACAATATCAATAATTTCGTTGTTACTTACCTTAGAAAACTTAGAATATCGTAATGAATTTTCAAACATTTTTAACAACATTTCATCATACTCAGATTTGGCTTTTTTCACATTTAATGAAAACATAATTAACGCCAAACATTTTCGTTCAACTTGTTTAAAAAAATCAAGGGTAATTGTTTTATGTTTCAAATAATATTCAAAAGCCAATACATCAATATACAACATGGAATTGGTAACTATATTAGTAAAATTCTTGGTAAGAATATTATCGTTAGTTTGTAATCGCTCGTTGATAATATTTTCTAATTTTTGATACGAATTGCCATGTGACAAAACCAAATTTATAAAACTAGATTTTCCTTTTGAAATTTGCCCGTAAAAGGATAACAATTCATTTAAAAAAGTAGCATTCGAATCCGATTTATGAGACTGATATAATGCAAATAAGGTAGTTAAAAAACAAGCTTTCATTTTTTCTTCAGCATCCCATTTTGAATCTTCTATATCCTTTTTTAAATGATAATTTACAACATAACCATAAATTAAACCACTTTTTTGGCAAGCCAAAAAGAAAGATTCAGAAGTTTCATATGAAACGATATCATGTGCGTGTTGTTGAATAAATTTTTCAATCCAACCATTAATTGATGGGTTAATTTGCATGAATTATCTCGTGTTTTAAATCATAATTGATTAATAATCCAACAAATTTACTATAACTTTCCATTCCGTCTTTTTGTTGGTTCATCTTTAAAAATGTATCGTAAAGGTATTCAAAAAAAGTATCAATCCAGGAATGATAGTGTTTCCAAAAGGTTTTATTTTCGTTAAAATTTTCCAAAACACCTTTATTAATTAACACTTTATATGATTTACTACTTCCTTCTTCTATTAGCTCTAAATTATACAAACAATAATTTAAAGCAAAAGCATATGCCGAATATTGAAAATAAAGATCTTTATTTTGCGAAGCTGCAATAAATCCAATAAAATTGCAATCACTTTCAGAAGCAATTCCAGTTTGGTGCGCCATTTCATGACAAATTGTTAATGGCGAAGTATATTTCGGCTTCAAATAATTCACCTGAGCTTCATTGGTAAACGGATTGAGATAACCTCCAAATCCCATATAGCTTAATGGCAAACTAAAAATTGAAGATTTGATACTTTCATGTTGATATTGAATATGCGATAACCGTTTAGGTAAATTAGCATATCCGTTTAAAGCCATTTCATACATTTTTTGTTCCGAATAATTAAAAACTACTTTTTTATAATGTTCTTTTTCAATTTTAAGTTGCAACTGATTTGTTTTAGCTATTAATTTTAACGTCAAATTTTGCAATTGTTCTTTAGTGTATTCTTTTTCAATACCTATTTTTTCATGTAATGGGATTCGATAATAATTCAATCCCCACAAAAAGTGGAATAAGAAATACAAGATCGAAATAAAATTCAAAATAGTCAAACCGTTTGATTTCCAATTTTTAAAAAATCCAATTCTATTTTTAAATAACCATCGGAAAATAAGTAATATCAAAACGACATAAGCAATATCACCTACAGAAAAAGGAATCCAACCTAAAAGCAATCGACTAATCTTAGAAACACACAAATACAATCCATTGCTGTAAAAACGCTCTACAACATCTGGAAAAAGTGAAACTACTTTAATCAGAATAACTTGAACGAATAAAAATAAACTTAGATATTTTTTCATTTGCTAAAATTATTATAAATAGACTAATAAATAGCAATATTTTTTATAATTTTGTTTCATAGCTATTAATCTTATGACACAAGTTACTTTAAATATTCCCGATCAAGATTTAAACTTTTTTATGCAATTAATTGAAAAGTTTAATTATGATACTACTATTTCTGATTTCGAAATGACATCTGAAATAAAAAATATACTTGATACTCGACGAAAAAATTCAAATGAAGTAAATCATATTCCTTGGAATGAAGTGAAATCAAAGATAATTTTTAATAAAAAACAATGAGTTATTCCGTTTTCTTTGAACAAAATGCTATCCATGATATTCAAGAAGCTGTTTCTTATTATAATTTAAAAAAAGAAGGTTTAGGAGAAGTTTTTTATACTTCTTTAGAAAACGCAATCGAAACCATAATAATTAATCCAAACTTTCAAATTAGATATAAAGATTATATAGGTTTGCCTTTAAAAAAATTCCCTTATATTGTGTTTTATTATATTACGGAAGAAACCAAAAAAATTCAGATTATTTCTGTATTTAACACATCTAAAAATCCAAGTAAATATTACAATCTATAAACTACGTTTAAATATTCAAAAAAAACGAATTTTGAATAATAAAAATAACAACAAACAGAAGAAAAATATAATGAGTCAAGAAGTAAGAAATTTAGAGCCAAAAGTGCTTTGGAACAAATTTGCCGATTTAAATGCCGTACCACGTCCATCAAAAAAAGAAGAACGCGTTATCGCATTCATGATGAAATTTGGTCAAGAATTAGGTTTAAACACCAGTAAAGACGAAGTAGGAAACGTAATTATAAAAAAACCTGCAACTGCCGGAATGGAAAATCGTAAAACCATTGTAATGCAATCGCATTTAGACATGGTACATCAAAAAAACAATGATACGGATTTCGATTTCGACACACAAGGCATTGAAATGTATGTTGATGGTGACTGGGTTCGTGCCAAAGGAACTACTTTAGGTGCCGACAATGGTTTAGGCGTGGCTACAATTATGGCTATTTTAGAAAGCACCACAATTCCACATCCTGCTATTGAAGCTTTATTTACTATAGATGAAGAAACCGGAATGACGGGTGCAATGGGATTAAAAGGTGGTTTATTAGAAGGTGAAATCCTTTTAAATTTAGACACCGAAGAAGACGATGAAATTGATATTGGTTGTGCAGGCGGTGTAGATGTAACCGCAGTTGCAGAATACGATGAAGAAGATACTCCTGCCGATGCAGTTGGTTATACCATTACCGTAAAAGGTTTAAATGGCGGACATTCTGGAATGGATATCGATAAGGGTTTAGGTAATGCAAACAAAATTATGAACCGTTTATTATTTAATGGTTTTGAAGATTTTGGCTTACAAATTTCAACTATTAATGGTGGAAGCTTACGTAATGCGATTCCAAGAGAAAGCGTTGCAGAAGTAGCTATTGCTCCTATTTACGACGAAGCGTTTACATTTGATATGCAAGAAATTATCAATGAAATAAAAGCTGAATTTAAAACTACTGAACCCAATTTAGAAATTGTAATTGAAAAATCAGCGACAACACCTACTAAAGTTATGCCGCCAATGGCTCAATTTTATATGGTTAGATCTATTTACGCGGCTCATAATGGCGTGTATAGAATGAGTGCCGATTTTGATAATTTAGTTGAAACTTCTAATAACATAGCGAAAATTACAGTAGCCGACGGGAAATTAACCGTACAATGTTTAACACGTTCTTCGGTGGAAACCTCAAAATTTGATTTAGCCAACGCTCTACGTTCCGCATTTGAATTAATGGGTTGTGAAGTGACTTTTGGTGGTTCATATCCAGGTTGGACTCCAAATGCCAACTCAGAAATATTAGATATTTTAACTTCTATATACGAAAAACAAAACGGTTCTAAAGCTCACGTTGTAGCTTGTCACGCCGGTTTAGAATGTGGAATTTTAGGAACCAATTACCCAGAAATGGATATGATTTCTTTTGGACCAACAATCAAAGGCGCACACAGTCCAGATGAAAGAGCAAGTATTGCATCCGCTCAAAAATATTGGAAATTTGTATTGGAAATTTTAGATAATATTCCAGTTAGAAAATAAAGATAAAATAGTTTAAATAAAAATCCCAATTTTTCAATTGGGATTTTTTTATTTATTTAGTTAAATACATTTTTCTTCTGGCATACAAGTCATAAAATTGATCATCTTTTAAATCATCAATAAATAAAATACTT
>JBIPOM010000213.1:0-3279 GCA_044379175.1 Flavobacterium sp.
CTAATGTAGTAGTAGTAGATTTATTTATCGCATCTTCTTTTAAACCTAAAGCCGTGGTAGTTGCAGCGGCATTTGAAGTAACAGTAGCTTGAAGTACTGCATTAGTTGCATTTACCGTTGTAATATTCGTATCCACATAAGTTTTTACCGCATTTTGTGTTGGAAATAATATATCACTTGCGCCTAAAGTAGTAGTAGTAGATTTATTTATCGCATCTTCTTTTAAACCTAAAGCTGTGGTAGTTGCAGCGGCATTTGAAGTAACCGTTGCTTGAAGCGCTGCGTTAGTTGCATTTACTGTTGTAATATTCGTATCCACATAGGTTTTTACCGCATTTTGTGTTGGAAATAATATATCACTTGCGCCTAATGTAGTAGTAGTAGATTTATTAATCGCATCTTCTTTTAAACCTAAAGCCGTGATAGTTGCAGCGGCATTTGAAGTAACAGTAGCTTGAAGTGATGTAATATTATTCTGTAAAATTACATCTGCAACATCGCTATCCGCTTCATTTTGATTTACATCCGCCTGAACGGCAGCTATCGCATTTGTTGCTGCTGTTGCATTTGCAATAACAGTTGCTTGAAGTGCTGTATTATTTGCATTAACTGTGGTTATGTTACCATCTACATAAGTTTTAACTGCATTTTGTGTTGGGAATAATACATTACTCGTGCCTAATGAAGTAGTAGTAGATTTGTTTATCGCGTCTTCTTTTAACGCTAAAGCAGTTGTTGTTGCCGTAGCATTTGCCGCTACTGTAGATTGAAGTGCTGCTAATGCCGCTGCACTTTCAGTATTTAATGCAAATAAAGCAAAAGGAACAGCAGTAAATGGTTGGTTACTAATTTCTGTATAATAAGAACAAATTCCTGTAATACTTAAGTCTACCTTTAAGCTTTTTGGATTAGCATTCCAAAGAATATTAGAGAATGATGATGCATAACCTCCAATTTGAACTCCTGTCCCAATTATTAAATTCACCATCCCAAACTCATCCGTTGATGTTTGTACCGTTTCGATATATTCAGATTGCAAATTTTGATCTAAAATAGAAAATTTAAGACAAATGGACTTATTTGTTAAAGGAGCGGTTGTGTTGTTCACTCCAGGCAATTGTTCACCTGAGGGATTTAAAATTAAAGCCTGATAAGTAATCCCGTTGGTCTGAGAAAAACCTAAAAGACCCATAAATAGGAAAAGTGTACTTACTATTTTTTTCATAGTGTGAGATTTAATTTAATGGAAAATGAAATCCAAAATGGATTTGGTTGTTAATAAATGATAGTTTTTCATTAGAAGAATTTGAAATATTAAAGGCCTTTGAAAACTCATATCCAACGGAAATTTGAATATTTCTATTTATTAAATACAAAAAATCAATACCTATATTTGGCTGGATTAATAGACCTGAAAACTCTTCATGTTTTGAAATATCAAATACTACGTTATTAATGTGTTGTTCACCTTTAATAATAGTTGAAGTGATACATCCTAATTTTGTTTTTATATTGAAATCTTCAACATTAGTAAAAAAGGTGAAATTAAGTGCGTTTTGTACTCCTAAATAATTAGTTTTCCATAAGTAATTTGCAGTAGAAGAAGCTCCATTTGCATTAAATTGATTGTAAACTATACTAACTGAATATTTTAAATTATCAGAATCTGCTATTTTATTCAATTTAAAATCATAACCAATTTCATAAAAAGATCCAGCTCCGCTTTTCAAATTTGGATTTGAAATTCCGAGCGAATTCTTATAATCATATTTAGTAAAATTTTTACCCGTAGTAAAAAAAAGTTCTTGAGCATTGACAAAACAACTCGAAGTAACCAATAAAAAAAGGAAACATTTTTTGATCATTGTATTAATTTTTAATAATTTTAGTGAAATGAGAATACATACTATTAGAGAGATGCACAAAGTATTCTGCACTTTGTAATTCTTGAAGATTAACCACAATTTTATTTTCAAAAACTTGTAAATTATTTGAATATACTTGGCGACCTAAAGCATCAAATACTAATAATGAAACGTGATCTCCTATAGGTTGAGAAAATTGAAAATGAATTACATCAATATATGGATTAGGAAATGTAATAGTATTAATTATAATGGTATTATTAGAAGCTATTAAACCATCCCAATAACTTTGTTGAAAACCTTGCTGTACAATTATTTGTCCTGATTTTGTGCCAATTATAGACTGCTGTCCCGTGGTGTGTTTTACTATAATTCCACTATTAGTTGTATTTGTGCCCCCTTGAGAACTAATCATTTGGTGGTGCAATGATTGCGAAAATGAAAAAGTAAAAGTGAAATAAAATGCATGCAAAAATATTAATTTCATGTTTTTTATTTCAAATGTATTCTAAAAAATCAAATGTTATTTTTAAATAAAACACATGTGCTTTTTTTTTAAAAAAATAGGAACTCATTTTAACTTTTTAGTAAACAATTTATTAGAAATAAAATAAAATATAACATTTTTAAATATTTGTAAAACTAAAAATTGAGTAATTTTGAAAAATACTTTTCACAAAAGTATTTACATGTTTCTTAAAATAAAAAACTTAATTAAAACTAAAAGCAACAAATTATGATTGAGCATTTTTTTTATTTAATGTGTGGAATTATGGGTATAATTACTACAGGTATAATTTTTATACAACATAAATTAAATCGTGCTATTAACAATTATTTATTGGTGCTTTTTGTTCTTGTTTCTTTTAAATATATTTTTGACGGAATAACTTATTTTGATAAAAATTTACAGCCAACGTTCTCATATATGCCTTTCTTGTCTGTAATATTTCCATTACTCTATTTGTACATAAGCAATATTATAGCCAATTCTAAGAAATTAAATAAAGGTGAACTTCAACATTTTTTATTTCCATTACTTTTTGGTTTTTTAAATTTATTTAATAATTATTTTGACTTTATCGGATATCATTCTTTGACTGTTTTACATGTCATTTTTACTATATATTCTATAATATATATGGTTAAAACTTACAAGCTGTTAAAAGATAATATATGGAATAGAAAATCTAATATAATTGTTATCAACGAACAAAATAATTTGCTAAGAAAATGGATACTATTTATATATGTTATTTTTTTAATCGTAACAACGCGATTATTATTAACTTTAATTTTTGATTTAATAAATGATGACTATTCAGGAGGCAGGAATTATCAATGGATTTCAGGGATTTTTTGGGTATTAATATTAATTAAAATCTTAACAACCCCAGAGATATTATTTGGCTAT
>JBIPOM010000272.1:0-3264 GCA_044379175.1 Flavobacterium sp.
GTACTTATACATCGTTAATTTTGTGATCATCTTTTTTCTCATAGATCGCACAGAACCTGAAATAATTCCTCGTTCATTAAAGCTTTTTACGGGACTTAAAAACGCAGCTATTGTTCTCGTTTTCATCGGCATTCTTGCGGCCATCGCCGTAAGTTCTCATGGAGAAATTAAAGGGGCAAAAAAGAGGTTTGGTGCGGAACCCGTGGTGGTAGATACGTTGAAAAAATGATGAAAAAGCGCTTAATTCTAGCCTTTTTATTACTAATTGGCTTTTCTGTCCAAGCACAAATTTTCCCTGGAAATCCCAAGCGGGTGCTTTTCATCGGAAATAGCATCACCTATGCAGGGAGGTATGTGCAGATTATTGAGGCGTACCAGCGAGCAAAATTTCCGAATCAAGAAATTGACATTTACAATGTGGGTTTGCCCAGTGAAACGGTATCAGGCTTGTCGGAAGATGGGCATGCCAGCGGGCGTTTTCCCAGGCCTGATTTACATGAGCGATTGGCCCGAGTATTAGAACAAATAAAGCCCGACCTAGTATTCGCGACGTATGGAATGAATGATGGAATTTATCTTCCTTTGGATTCAGCAAGATTTCTAAAATTCAAAGAGGGTATTTGTTGGATGCACGACCAAGTAGTATTTTCTGGAGCCAAAATTATTCACATAACCCCTTCCTTGTATGAAGAAAAACCCAATGAAAACATAGGTTATGGGAAGGTTCTGGATGAATATTCACATTGGCTGACCCAGCAAAAAAATTGGCAATTCATTGATACCCACAGTGCGCTTCAAAAGTACTTAAATACTGAGTTAAAAAAGGATGCCAACTTTCGAATCTCGAAAGATGGGGTGCATCCAGGCGATCAAGGTCACTGGATGATGGCCAAAGAAATTTTAAGGCATTTGGGCGCGAAAAAAATCGGTCGAATGAATTCCATTGAGGAAATGCTGGAACCGGTGAAAGACCCCAAAGCATTTTTTGACCTAGTGGTGGAGCGCCATAACATCTTAAAAGATGCCTGGCTAACGCAAACAGGTCATAAAAGACCCGAAATGAAAAAGGGATTGCCTCTAACCGAAGCTAATGTAAAAGCGGCTGAGTTGATGAAAAAAATAAAAGAATTTACTCCTTAAATAAAGCCATATGAGAAATTTATTGATCAGTGTCATCACAGGATTTATCATGTTAATCGCCCAAATTTCGTTGAGCGCTCAAAATCAATTGACTTGGCCCAAAGGCAAAAAGATGGCCATAAGCTTGACTTTTGATGATGGCCGAGGCAGTCAGGTGAATGGGGGCACCGCGCTTTTAGATAAATATGGGGTCAAGGCGACTTTATATGTTATGCCAAATGCGATAGAAAAAAATGTAGCGCTTTGGAAAAAAGCTGCAGAGAATGGCCATGAAATAGGGAATCATTCGAGCTTACATCCGTGCTCAGGAAATTTCGCTTGGTCTAGAAATAGGGCCTTAGAAGAGTATACCTTGGAAAAAATGCAAAAAGAATTGGTCGAGTCTAATGAACAATTGTATCAAATGATTGGCATAAAACCAGAATCGTTTGCCTATCCCTGCGGACAGAAGTTTGTGGGCAACAATGAAAAAACGCAAAGTTATGTGCCCTTAGTGTTTCAATTATTTAGCTCGGGCCGTGGCTGGCGCGATGAAGCGCCGAATGATCCCGCGTATTTAAATTTGGCCCAATTGACCGGAGTCGAAATGGATGGAAAGAATTTTGACGAGATTTTGCCGATGATCAAAGATGCAAGCGAAAAGGGGTATTGGCTTATTTTAGCCGGACATGAAATGGGCAACGGAGGAAATCAAACCACCCGATTAAGCATGTTGGAAGATCTAATACGTTATGCACAAGATCCCCAACATGGTATTTGGATAGCTCCGGTAAAAGAGGTCACAAAATATTTAAAGCAGTAATTATTTTTTCTCAATCGAGAACATGTCCCTAACTACCCCGTCGGCACAAATCCATTGTGCATTTAATTTTTTGTTCACCACATCGATCAACATGGATCCTCCTTCGGTGACATTTGAGTACACGGAAGATTTTAATGGATAGTCTTTTTGCTTGCCGCCCAATTGGCCCCCGGAACCATTGACAATATAAATGGTGCCTTGGCTTTCTCCTTTATTGATCACGTAGGTATTGGGTGCAACTTCATTCGCTTTTTTGTGAACGGTAGCGTCATAGGTGGCGCTTTTGCCGGTATGTCCAAGCATCGGATGGTTTCTCTCGTAGCCGTGGCTGTGGCCACAAATCACTAAATCGACTTTATATTTTTCTAAAATTGGCGTGATATTTTCCCGGACTTTATACATCCAAATCTCGGTATCTGAGTCATGAGACGCTTTTGAGTACGGTGGTTTGTGCCAATACACAATCGTCCAAGGCAATTTATTCGCTTCTAAATCTTTTTTCAACCAAGTCGCTTGTTTGCCATTTTCATTGTGTAAATAACTACTGTCTGGCTCCATCGCTTCGCTGTCGAGCGAAATCAAATGCACATTTCCGTAGTTGAATGAATAAAATGATTCTGTTCCGGAAGGCAAGCCCCCATTTTCGCCTTTGGTCGGCATCGTAAATATTTTAAAATAAGGAGGCAACGAAGGATCATGTTTTCCCGCATAATCATGGTTGCCCGGAGAAGGCCAAACAGGAAGATTTTTAAAGAAAGTATCTTGGTAAACTCTGAATACATGATTTTGGTATTCCTCTTCTTTTCCGTTTGAATAGGCATTGTCCCCCATCCAAATCCATGCATCTGGTTTATGTGTTTTTGTCGCATTGAACATCGCATCACGCACACCTGCTTGGTTTTTCGAACTATTTCCAAAATCCCCTAGGGCCCAAATACGCACCGGCTTTGTGGATCCAGCTTTAGGTACCGTATTAAAATAATGGGTATCGTCACCGCCCACTTTAGTTCCTGCGGAAATGATGGCGTAATAGTATTTTTTTCCTGGGCTTAAGTTTTTGATTTCTACTTCATGCTCGGTAAGTAAGTTGGCATCTGTGACCGATTTATTTAATTGGCCTGGACTATTGCCATATATCACTTGGCTATTGGCCGCGATATCTGTGCGCCAACGAACCACCCCCGAAGTAGGTGTAAAGTTTTGTAGGTAGGGCCCACGAATGACTTTGATGTCTTGTGCGCCGCAAAAAAATGTAATTAGAAGGAATAAGAGCGTAAAATGTTTCATGTCAATAGGAGTAAATGGGGTATTAAAATTAGGTG
>JBIPOM010000214.1:0-3227 GCA_044379175.1 Flavobacterium sp.
TTTTACTGAAAAATGCTCGATTTTCATCTAATTTTTCAAAAGCATAATAGCTCATTATTTCCGATTGCAAAAGTAATTCTAAACCTTCTTTATTATGATTTTTTTCAATCGGTACAAATACATCAGGAATAATTCCGCCACCGCCGTATACAATTCTGCCTTTTTTGGTTTTAAATTTTAAACTATCGGCTACCTTAATACTGTCTGCTTCGTATAATTCGCCACTTAAAAAACGTTTTTCAAATTCGTTAAAATACTTTTCGCCTTTGTCTTCATAAGGTTTTTGAATACTTCTACCTGAAGGTGTGTAATATCTTGCAATGGTTAATCGTACCGCAGAACCATCATTCATTTTCATTTCGCGTTGCACCAATCCTTTTCCGAAAGAGCGACGTCCAATTATAGTTCCTCTGTCGTTATCCTGGATGGCACCTGCGAATATTTCACTTGCCGAAGCGCTATTTTCATCAATTAAAACGTACACACGTCCTGTTTCAAAAATACCTTTTGAAGTAGCGTAAGATACATCTACATTTCCTTTTTTATTTTTGGTTTTAACGATTACTTGCTTGTCTTTTAAGAATTCATCGGCCATAGCCACTGCCATTTCTAAGTAACCGCCACCATTTCCTCTTAAATCAATAATTACTTCTTTACTTCCTTGCTTTTTTAAAGAAACTAAGGCGTTATGAAATTCATTATATGTAGTTTCGGCAAATCGATTTACTTTAATATAACCTGTTTTATCGTTAATTTTTGTGGCGACATCTATACTTTTTACTGGAATTAAATTTCTAACAACAGTTACTTTAAATTTTTTGTTTTCAGATTTTCTATACACTACCAAATTAACAGGTGAATTAATTTCACCCTTTAAAATTGGAAATAAATTTTCAGATAGGTATTTTTTCTTAAATAATTGCTTACCATTAGCGAAAAGTATTCTGTCGCCAGGAAGAATACCAACTTTTGCAGAAGGTCCATTTGGAATGGGTTTAATAACCGTTAACGTATCTTTATACATATAAAAATTTACGCCAATGCCTACAAAATTCCCTTCCATACTTTCATTTACAGCGGCTAATTGTTCTTTTGGAATGTAAATAGAATGTGGATCAAGATTTTCTAAAATTCCAGAAACTGTTAAATCTACAATAGAATCGGTATTTATTTCATCTACGTACTCTTTATCAATAAAATCTAGTAATTTATTTAGCTTTAGTTTTCCTGTAGATTTAGAACCTAAATTTGTTTGTTGCAAAACATCTAATTTACTGCCAAGTAGCCATCCTCCCGCAAAAGACAAGGCGATGATTATTGGTATATAAATATAAAACTTGTTTTGCTGCTTACTCATGAATTTCTTTCAAATGCTCGGCTTCAACACCTGCTTTTCTTAAAAAATCAACTCCCGAAGTGTCTTTATATTCATGTAAATATACCACACGTTTTATGCCGGATTGATGAATTAATTTGCTACATTCTTTACAAGGTGAAAGGGTAATATACAAAGTAGCACCTTCACATGATTGCGTAGAACGCGCCACCTTTAATATAGCATTTGCCTCTGCATGAAGCACGTACCATTTTGTTAGATTTTCTTCATCTTCACAACAATTTTCAAAGCCACTTGGCGTGCCGTTATAGCCGTCAGAAATTATCATTTTATCTTTAACTATAATGGCCCCTACTTGTTTGCGTTTGCAATAGGATAACTTTCCCCATTCGGTGGCGATGCGTAAATAGGCTAAATCGTATTTTAATTTTTTCTTTTCTTTCATTGTTTAGGTGAAGGGTTTATGGTAAAAGGGAAAAGGTTCCGTTTTACTTAAAAATTTCGCTTTGTAATATCATTGGCAAAACTACACCAATTATACATCCTGACAATACCAAAGCCCAATCTCTTTTTGAAAAACGAAAAAAAGTTTGAAGAATATAGGCAAGAAGCAATACTACAAGAACCACTATTAGTTGAGCCGCCTCAATTCCTAAAGCAAATTCTAATAAAGGCACTAACTTAGTCATTCCCGATCCTACCATAATGGTATTAAAATAATTTGAAAATCCAAGTCCATGAATTAATCCAAAGCAAACTGTTACTAAAGCTACAAAAGTTATAGTATCTTTTTTAGCCGATTTGCCCGCGGTAAATAAATGATACAAAGCAGTGATTAAAATAGTAATTGGAATAAGGAATTCTACTACCGTTACCGATATAGAAACTATTCCAAAAACAGATAAAATTAAGGCCAAAGTATGCCCTAAAGTAAACAAACTTACTAAAAAAAACACCCGCTTCCAATCTTTAAACGTATACGGAATTAGTAAAGCAATTAGAAAAACGACATGATCATAAGCTGTGATATCCAACACATGCTTTAATCCCATATTGAAATATATTAAAAATTCTTGCATACCATATCATTTAAAAGGTTTTTCAAACTTACAGCATTTTTAGGAAATAAAAAAGCGACATTTTTGCCGCATTGTGTTTTTATTTTGCTTGTTCCATAAATTCCTCTGCTTTTTCCACCATATTTTTTACGCCGCAGAAAAACGGCACACGTTGATGCAATTCGGTTGGTATAATTTCCATAGTTCTTCCAAAACCGTCAGATGATTTTCCTCCTGCTTGTTCGGCAATAAATGCCATTGGATTGCATTCGTATAACAAACGTAATTTACCTTTAGGCGCTTTAGAACTTGTTGGATAAATATAAATGCCGCCTTTTATCATATTTCTATGAAAATCGGATACTAAACTTCCTATATATCTTGAAGTATATGGTCGGTCGTTTTCTTCTAATTGGCAATATTTTATGTAATTTTTAACCCCTTGAGGAAAATGCACATAATTTCCTTCGTTTATAGAATAAATACTTCCATTTTCTGGAAATTTCATATTGGGATGCGACAAATAAAACGTTCCGATAGCTGGGTTTAAGGTAAATCCGTTAACGCCACAACCGGTTGTATACACCAACATAGTTGATGTACCATAAATAACATACCCAGCCGCTACTTGATTGATTCCTGGTTGTAAAAAATCTTCTAAAGTTACAGGCGTGCCAACTGGTGTAATTCTTCTGTAAACTGAAAAAATTGTTCCAACAGACACGTTCACATCAATATTTGAAGAGCCGTCAAGCGGATCCATTAATACTACATATTTGTTATTATGACTTTTATCTGAACCAGCTACGGTTATAAAATCGTCATTTTCTTCG